>NZ_JBFUGT010000402.1:0-5154 GCF_056402775.1 Rhodococcus sp. P3_B8 | reverse complement strand
CGCCGCAGGCGCGGACCTCAAGGGTGTTCCGAGCATCACGAACCGTGACCAGGCGCTCGAACTCGGCCGGCTCGGGCACAAGGTGTTCCGCCGGCTGCGCGAATCGTCGGTGCCGACGTTCGCGTTCGTCAACGGCGTCGCACTCGGCGGCGGGCTCGAGGTCGCGCTGCACAGCCACTACCGCACCGCATCCGAGAGCGCGGGCGCACTGGGTCTGCCCGAGACGTTCCTCGGACTGGTTCCGGGCTGGGGCGGAACGCAGTTGCTGCCCAACCTCATCGGCCCCTCGAACGCCGTCACCGTCGTGCTCGAGAACGCGCTGAACCAGAACAAGACGCTCAACCCGAAGAAGGCCCTCGAACTCGGCGTGGTCGACGCGGTGTTCGGTTCGGCCGACTTCCTCGAGCAGTCGTTCGCCTGGGCCGCGCAGGTCCTGGCCGGCGGGATCACCCCGGCGCGTCCCGAGATCGACCGGGGCAAGGGCTGGGACGACGCGATCGCCCGCGCGAAGGCGATCGTCGAGGGCAAGACCAAGAACAACGCCCCCGGACCGGTCAAGGCCGTCGAGCTCCTCGAGCTGGCCCGGACCACCGATCTCACCGATCCCGCGTCGCTCGACAAGGGCTTCGCCGCCGAGGACGAGGCGCTCGCCGACCTGCTGCTCGCCGACGAGCTCCGCGCGGGCCTGTACGCGTTCGACCTGGTCAACAAGCGTGCCAAGCGTCCCGCAGGCGCACCGGACAAGTCCCTCGCCCGCAAGGTCACCGGCGTCGGCATCGTCGGTGCCGGTCTGATGGCCAGCCAGCTCGCGATGCTGTTCGTCCGCCAGCTCAAGGTGCCGGTCATCCTCACCGACATCGACCAGGAACGCATCGACAAGGGTGTGGGCTACGTCCACGGCGAGATCGACAAGCTGCAGGGCAAGGGCCGGTTGTCCCCGGACGCGGCGAACCGTCTCAAGGGTCTCGTGTCCGGCTCGCTGGACAAGGCCGCGTTCGCGAAGACCGACTTCGTGATCGAGGCCGTGTTCGAGAACCTCGATTTGAAGAAGAAGATCTTCGCGGAACTCGAGGAGCACATCGCCCCGGAGACGATCCTGGCGACCAACACGTCCTCGCTGTCGATCACCAAGATGGCCGCGGACCTGAAGCACCCAGAGCGGGTGGTCGGCTTCCACTTCTTCAACCCGGTCGCCGTGCTGCCGCTGCTCGAGGTCATCAAGGGCGAGAAGACCGACGACGCCACCCTGGCAACGGCATTCGCCACCGCCAAGGCGCTCAAGAAGTCGGCCGTCGGCTCCGCCGACCTGCCCGGGTTCGTCTTCAACCGGCTCCTGATCCGCACCCTCGGTGAGGTCATGAACGCGGTCGACGAGGGCACCCCGTTCGAGGTGGCCGACAACGCCATCGCCGAACTCGGCATGCCGATGACCCCCTTCACCCTGCTGGCACTCGTCGGGCCTGCGGTCGCGCTGCACACCGGCGAGACCCTCGCCGAGGCGTACCCCGAGCGCTTCCACAACTCCCCCGGACTCGAGGCGCTGGTCGAGGCCAAGAAGTCGGCGGTGTGGAGTTACGGTGCCGACGGCAAGCAGGTCGTCGACCCCGAGGTCGCCGAACTGTGGAAGCAGGGCGACAAAGCGTCCACGTCCGAAGAGGTTCTGGAGCGCACGCGTCGCGCGTTCGCCGAAGAGATCCAGATCATGCTCGACGAGGGTGTCGTCGCAGCGGCCGAGGACATCGACCTCTGCCTGATCCTGGGCGGCGGATTCGGCTTCTGGAACGGTGGCATCACGCCGTACCTGGACCGCACCGGCACGTCCGAGGCCGTCAACGGCAAGCGGTTCCTGGCACCGGGCGTCGCGAGCGTCTGACCCGGAGGTGAGTGGCAATGTGTGCCCCGGCACACATTGCCACTCACCTGTTCAGGGGGCGGCGACGAGCGCCTGGCGGGCGTACGCCCGCACGTCGGCGTCGGTGTCCTCGAGGGCCGTGGTCAGCGCGCCGACGGCGGCGCGGTCGCCGGACCACCGGCCGAGCGCGAGGACGGCGGCCTTGCGCACGTCGAGGTGCGCATCCGTCAGGGCCTCCGCCAGCGCGGGCACCGCGAGTTCGGGGTCCGCTCCGGCGAGTGCCCGCGCGGCTCCCTGCCGGATCTGCCAGGCCGACTCCCGTAGCGCTGCCGTCGCGAGGGTCACGTCGTCACCGTCGCAGCCCAGACTCGCGAACGCCGTGAGCGCGGCAGCGCGCACCAGCGGGTCGCGGTCGCCGGCCAGTGCGCGCACGGTGTCGACACCACCGATCCCGATGGTGGCCAGGCCGTGCGCGACGGTGATCCGCACTTCGCGGTTCTCGTCGTGTGCCCCCGCTGCCACCGATTCCCACCGGTCCAGCGACACCAGCGCCCGCACCGCTTCGATCCGGACGTGGTGATCGCCGTCGGACAGCGCCGTCAGGAACTGCTCCGCCGAACCGGCGTGCAGCGCGCGTAATACGTCGACCACGGCGGCCCGGACCACGGCGTCACCCGACCCCAGGTGGTCGGCCAGTCCGTCCGCGGACGGCAGCACCTCGACGAGTTCGCGCAGGCCGTCGGCGGCAGCGCGGCGCACCGTCACCGCACCGTCACCGAGGGCGTCGACGAGTGCCGCCCCGAATCCGTCGGGGGTTCCTTCCGTCAGCACCGAGAGGGCCGTGACGCGGACCTGCGGGTCGGCGTCGGCCAGATACGGTGCGAGTTCGGCGACACTCGGCGCGTCGAGTCCGAGGACCGCGACGATGGCCGGTGACGACGGCTCCTGCCGGACCGGCGACGCGATGCGCGAGCGCTCCTCCACCGGGGCACGCCCCCCGACCAGCGGCGGCTGCGCGACGGGTACGACCGTCCGGTCCACCGGCGGAAGGGAATCGAGTCCGGGCACCGGCACGAAGTACGGCTCCACGGGGCGCTTGAGGAATTCCATGTCGCCGTTCTCGCCGCGCCGCAGATTCAGGTGGTATCCCCATTCGTCGTCCCGCTGCTCCGGGAGATCCGCCCGTTCGTGGTAGAGCCCCCATCGACTTTCGGTCCTGGTGAGGGAGCTGCGGGACGCCATTTCCGCGCAGTCCCGGATGAACGTGACCTCCGCGCAGCGCATCAGCTCGTGCGGGGTGGTCGCGCCCATCCCGGCGATCTCCCCCGCCATCCGGTCGAACGTCTCGACGGCGATCGACAGCTTCGTCGCCGTCTTCGGCGGCGCGACATAGTCGTTGACGAAGCGGCGCAGCTTGTACTCGACCTGCGGCTGCGGCGGCCCGTCCGGGTTGCGCAGCGGCCGGTAGATCAGCTCGTGCGCGGCGGCCAGTTGCTCCGCGGGCAGCGCGGTCGGCGCCTCGACGCCGGGCAGGGTGCCGGTGGCGTGCGCTCCGGCGAGGTCGCCGTAGACGAAGGCGCCGATCATGTAGTTGTGGGGGACGCACGCGAGGTCGCCTGCCGCGTACAGGCCGGGGACGGTGGTCGCGCCGTGCTCGTCCACCCACACCCCGGACGCGGAATGTCCGCTGCACAAGCCGATCTCGGAGATGTGCATCTCGATGTCGTGGCTGCGGTAGTCGTGGCCGCGGTTCGCGTGGAACGTGCCGCGGGTGGGGCGTTCGGTGGTGTGCAGGATCGATTCGAGCGTGTCGAGGGTTTCCTCCGGGAGGTGGCTGACCTTCAGATAGATGGGACCGCGGGCGGATTCGATCTCGCTCTTGACCTCGCTCATCATCTGCCCCGACCAGTAGTCGGAGTCGACGAACCGCTCCCCCTCGGCGTTCACCTGGTAGCCGCCGAACGGGTTCGCGACGTACGCGCACGCCGGACCGTTGTAGTCCTTGATCAGCGGGTTGATCTGGAAGCATTCGATGCCGCTCAGTTCGGCTCCCGCGTGATAGGCCATCGAGTAACCGTCACCGGCGTTGGTCGGGTTCTCGTACGTGCCGTAGAGGTACCCCGACGCAGGGAGCCCGAGCCGGCCACACGGACCGGTCGCGAGGATCACCGCCTTCGCCCCGACCGCGACGAACTCGCCGGTGCGGGTGTTCAGTGCCGCGGCCCCGACGGCACGGCCGTTCTCCGTCAGCACCCGGACGGGCATCAGGCGGTTCTCGATGCGGATCTTCTCCCGCATCTTCCGCTGCCGCAGCACCCGGTAGAGGGCCTTCTTCACGTCCTTGCCCTCGGGCATCGGCAGCACGTACGAGCCGGAGCGGTGCACCCGGCGTACCGCGTATTCGCCGTACTCGTCCTTCTCGAACTTCACGCCGTACTTCTCGAGGCGCTGCACCATCGCGAATCCGCGGGTCGCCGTCTGGTACACGGTCCGCTGGTTGACGATTCCGTCGTTGGCTCTGGTGATCTCGGCGACGTAGTCCTCGGGTTCGGCCTTGCCGGGGATGACGGCGTTGTTGACGCCGTCCATTCCCATTGCGAGCGCGCCGGAATGGCGCACGTGTGCCTTCTCGAGCAGGAGCACGTTCGCGCCGTTCTCGGCGGCGGTCAGCGCCGCCATCGTGCCGGCGGTGCCGCCACCGATCACGAGCACGTCGCAATCGAGACGGACGGTGTCGGCGAGGTCGGGGATGTCCATCAGGTCTCCGAAGTGTGGTTCAGTGCGGCGAGCACGTCGGCGCGCGCGGCACGGGTGTCGGGGTGGTCGAGGTGGTCGCGGTCCCGGGGGTGCGGGATGTCGACGAGCGCCCGCAGCGGCTCACCGGCCCGGCCGAGCACCGCGACGCGGTCGCCGAGCAGCACCGCCTCGTCCACGTCGTGGGTCACGAACACCACGGTCGTCGGGTGGGTGCTCCACGTGTCGACGAGCAGTCGCTGCATGACGCCGCGGGTCTGGGTGTCGAGGGCGCCGAACGGCTCGTCCATCATCACGGCCCGCGGCGCCCCGGCGAGGCCGCGCGCCAACTGCACTCGCTGGCGCATGCCGCCGGACAGGTTCTTGGGCAGGAAGTCGCCGAACCCGGTCAGACCCACCTCCGCGATCCAGCGATCGGCGGTCTCACGGCGTCCCTTGCGGGGTTCGCCGCGGAGTGCGAGGGCCAACTCGATGTTCGAGCGCACCGTGCGCCACGGGAGTAGCGCGTTGTCCTGGAAGACGACGGCCCGGTCCCGCGACGTCGATTC
>NZ_JBFUGT010000401.1:0-5157 GCF_056402775.1 Rhodococcus sp. P3_B8 | reverse complement strand
CTAGGTAGCTAGAAGCGGCGTAGCCGGGTTTTGGGGTCAAGTTTGTGGTGTTCGGGTCACGTTCGACTGCTTGATATTTCAGGCTGCGAGTTGCGCTGTGCCGGTGAGGGTATCGACGGCGGTGCGATAGGCGGCGGCAGCCGATCGCAGGCGGCCGGGAGTGGTTGTCGGGGTGGCGAGTTCGGCCAGGCCGGTGCGCAGGACCCGGTCGTGGACACAGGTGAGGAACTTCGCGGTGTCGAGTCCGAGGTCGGTGACCTGGTACCGGTGGGTGCCCTCGATCCGGACGATCAGGCTGCGGGTTTTCAGCCGGCGCAGGTCGTAGGTCATCTGCCCGGCGGACACCGTGTCCGGGTCGAGTCCACGCAGCTCGCCGGTGAGGGTGCGCAGGTCCTTGTTGGTGAAGCCGTTCGGGTGCAGCCGGAAGACCAGCAGTGCGGAGAGCAGGGCGTGACTGCGCTGGTCGGCGAACCGCAGTCCCGGGACGCGGGTGCCGGTGGTGGTGATGACGGGGGCGGCGATGGCGGCGAGGGCGTCGGCGCCGATGATCGGGTCGTGGCTGAGTCGTTGGACGCGCAGTAGGCGGCGGTTGGCGTGAAAGCCGATCTCCCGCAGGGCGGGCAGATGTGTCAGTCGTTTCCCGAGGTGGAAATCGCGGGTGTCGTTGATGGTGGTTTCGGTGCGCAGGGCGCGTCCCTCCTTGTGGTACTGCTTGATGGTGGTGTGTTTGTAATCGACGTGCAGGCTGGGGGTGACGCCCTCGGTGATCACCCGGGTGCGGAATCGTCCGGGGGTGGCACGGGGGCCGCGGCGCATCAACCGCCGGTCGAAGACCAACGTGACCTGGTCGGGGCGGCCGAGATCGAGGTTGTCGCGGATGACCTGTTCGAAGAAGACCCGACCGGAAACCGGGGCGTCGAGCATCTGGGTCAGGGAGAACTCGGCCTGCAACACCGACAGGTCGTAGCGGTAGCCGGCGTCCCGATCGGCGTCGGTGAACGGATCCGGCAGAATCGCCAGCCACTTCCGGAGGAGGGCGTCGATCCGTGGACCGGTCAGCCGGTCGCAGATCGCCTGCAACGCGTCGGGGTCATCGACGGCGGCGAATGCGTTGTCGAGTGCCGTGAACCCGAGCCCGGCCCTCGCGGCCTGACGCTGAGCCCAGTGGTGGCCGTTGATACAGAGTTTGGCGTTGTAGGGGAAATACGAGCAGAACTTGAGGAAGAACGGGCCGAAGTCCGCGTCGACGCAGTAGAAGTAGTAGTGGTTGACCACGCCGGTGGACTTGACGATCCACGGATAACTCTTGCCGTCGGCGTCGCGTCGTTTCTCCGTGCGGAACAGTGGTGTCCTCTCCTGCGCCCGGCCGACGAACACCACCCCCTCGGGTGCGGTGAACTGCTCGAGGTACTCGTGCATCACGTCGTCCTTGCGCTGGCCCTTCGCGAAGTCCACCCACGGGATGTGCCCGGTGTCGGCGAAGCGGTGCACCGCCGCAGCGAAGCGGTCGGTGATCCTGGCCAGCGGTGCGGTGGAGGCGACCGGCAATCCCAGCTGCCGATGCACGTAGGCGACCAGGCCGGGAGCGTACTGCAGGCCGGGAACGTAGACGTTGAGATACATCCGGTCGATGCACTCGACGTCGAAGAGCGTGTGCGTGGTCAGCACGTCGGCGACGCTGCGCGGTATGGTCATGATGAGCTCCGGACGATCGGGCGGCCGGCAGGCCAACCAACCGCTACGACGGTTCATACACCCGATCGACGTCGTCGACCAGGGTCATCACCCCGACCGGCCGGGGCCCCCGGAGCGCAGCCGCCACCACACGACTCGTCGGGCTGGGGCGCAGCCCCGGTAGTACTACAGTCGCGTTTAGGGCAGGTGTCCTCGGGCTCGGTAGTGGCATTGTCGGGCTCGGTGTTGATGGCGGCGGCGCCAGCGGGAGCGTGCGAGGACGTGGCGGGGATCGGGTTGATACGTCCAGATCAGGTGGCAGAGCAACCGTCGGATCTCGGGCACGCTCAGTGCGATCAACTCGCTGTCGTCGCCGGGTTCTCGGGCCCCCTTTTTGACCGGGTGACGGTGAGGAAGGTGTGCGCGAGCATCGAGAGGGTGATGTGCCGGTACCAACCCGCGTACTGCCGAACCTGGTAGTGGTCGAGGCCCGTCTGGCCCTTCGCGGTCTGGAAGGTTTCCTCTATCGCCCAACGTGTTCCGGCGACGGTGACCAATTCGGTCAGGGTGGTGCGCGCCGGGCAGTGGCACAGGTAGTACGCCAGATCCTCCGGGTCGGTGCGACTGCGCCGGGCCAGGAGCCAGTACACCGTCTTCGGCCAGTTCAACCCGCGCACCGGTGTGCGCGCCCAGTCGTAGAGTCGCTCGCCTTTCGCGCCGTCACCGGCCGAGCGGGTCCGCCACGCCTGGGCAGGCAACGCCGCGATCGCCTCGTCGGCACGGAGCTCGGCGCCGTCGACGGTGATGACGTGTTGGTTCACCGAAGTAGCTAGCACGTAGGACAATCCGAGTTCCTCGCAACGGGCCCGGAGCCGGTGCACCTGCCCGTATACGGCATCTCCGGTGACCCATCGTGCCGGCACACCGGCGGCGACGGCGCGTTCGAGCATCGCGATCGCCAGCTCGGGTTTGGTCGCGAACTTACGCTCGGCGGGGATCCCGGCCTGCGCGCACCGGTCACGATCGGCGGTCCAGGCTGTGGGCAGGTACAACTCTCGGTCGATCAGCGTTCGACCCGCCGGGGTGGCATAGGTCAAGAACACCCCGATCTGGCAGTTCTCGACCCGGCCCGCGGTCCCCGAGTACTGGCGGGCCACCCCGGCCGAGCGGGTGCCCTTCTTCAAGAACCCGGTCTCGTCGAGGATCAACACACCGGACGGATCCGCGAGGTGCTCGACCGCGTAATCTCGTACGTCGTCGCGGACCGCCTGACTTGCACAGTTTTAGTGCCCCGGTCAACGTGTCGGTAGTTCCAGCGAGGTGAGGATGGCTGCGGGTTCGACGGTGAGCGGGTCGGCGGCGGTGTGGGGGTGGCCGGCGATGGTCAGGCTGATTCTTGCAGCGGGCGCAGGGTTTTCACGATGCGCCCGATCGAGACTCCGGTCTCGGCCTGCAGATAGCGGGCGACCGCGAGCGCGGTGAACACGACCGTGAGGTGGGCTTCGATCGCGTCGCGGGCGTGGTGGAACATCGGCCGCGCCCGTAGGTCGGTTTTCGACATGCGGAACGACTGCTCGACATGCCAAAGGTCGTGATACTTGCCGATCACCTCGCCCGGGTCCATCAGTGTGGCGGGGATGTTGGTGACGTAGCCCTTCAACCCGACCAATGATCGGGCCCGATCGAGAGATGCGGTGTCGAGGGTGCGGCCGCCCGCGGTGGTCTTGACGAACCGCGTCGACTTCGGAGCTGTACCGCCGTCGACGACCTCCCTGGCCCGGGCCTCCTGGGCGTTGAGTGTCTGATTGTCGCGGACCGCCCGTCGTTTCGAGTACTGCCAGACCGCCCGCCAGGACTTCGGATGTCCGGCCGCGTCCCAGACCGGTTCGGTGCGCTTGTTGACGTTGTTGACGGTGCTCTTCGCGTGCCGGGGAGTGACCGTATCGATTATCTGTCCGTCGGCGAAAGTATTTCCGTTCCAATGGAAATGGTTTGCGAGATCGGCGGGGGCTTTGGTGACGCGGGACCCGACGATGAACTTGAGTCCGGCCTCGTCGAGGTCCTTGAGATTGCCGGCGGAGAGCATGCCTGCGTCGGCGGCGACAACCATCTCGACGGCCTCGATGTCGTGGCGGGCCTGGAACTGCCGGACGATCGGGACGATGGTATGGGTTTCTGCCTTGTTCCCTTCGAAGCAGCCGATCTCGAGGGGGAATCCGGTACGGTCGACGAGCAGGCCTACCACGATCTGCGGATCCACCCTGCGTTCCTTCGAATATCCGACCTTGCGCAGGTCGTCTTCCTTCTCTGCCTCGAAGTACAGCGTGGTGACGTCGTAGAGCACCAAGTTCAATCCGCCGGTCGCGGCGGCATGCTCGAAACATTTCTTCGCGACAGTATCTCGGTAATCGTTTGTGGCGCAACGCTTCAATGCGTTGGCGTAGGTGTTGCGGTGGGCCGGGGTCAGGCCGATCTCGGCGACGACCCGGCTGGTGTCGCTCATCGATGTCGGCTCGACGAGCCGGCCGAGGACCAGCTGGAAGAACGCGTCGTCGTCGACAGCATCGAGACCCAGGCGTCGCCACCCGGTCTCGATCGCCTCGATCAGCCAGCGGGACCGTTTCGTCGCGATCACCGATCCGCGTTCCCCACCACCGCCGAGGTCGAGGTCGAGTTCCAGTTCCTGCTGGCCGGCCTGCAGCTTTTCCCGGGCCGCCTGCAACAGTGCCGCCAACTCGCCCTCGGTGTGGGCGGAACCGAGGTGCTCAAGGATCTTGTGGCGGCCCCCGTCCTTCGCGGCGATCTGCACCGCCGTCGCCCCCGACGCGGTCCGAACCTTGCGGATATAGGCAGCCACAACCGGAGATCCTACCGACCGATTAGTGCCCCATATCCCCGACCCGCGAATCCACTATCAGCACAAACGCCAGCCGAAGCCGGAAATCCCCATCGACCTGTGCAAGTCAGGTCGTACGTCGTCGCGGACCGCGTCGGGATCCCAGTCCGCCGTCGAGAGCAGTCGCTGCATACCGTCCGGCAACCGATCGCCCGCGCGTTCGGACAGGGTCCACGAATTCTTCCGCGCCTCGCCCGAGAGCAACCCCTGCACGTATTCCACCGCATGCTTGCGGGGCTCGGACCTGGCGAAACGATGCCCGATCAAGGCATCGATCTCCGCCAGCCCCTCTGCCCACACCCGCACCTCAGCCACGCACACATCATCGCCCACACACGGACCATGCATCCTGCGACTCTCGGAACCTGCGCCGACACACCGACAAGATCAAAATAAACGCGACTGTAGTACTACCGGGGCTGCGCCCCAGCCCGACGAGTCGTGTGGTGGCGGCTGCGCTCCGGGGGCCCCGGCCGGTCGGGGTGATGACCCTGGTCGACGACGTCGATCGGGTGTATGAACCGTCGTAGCGGTTGGTTGGCCTGCCGGCCGCCCGATCGTCCGGAGCTCATCATGACCATACCGCG
>NZ_JBFUGT010000400.1:0-5179 GCF_056402775.1 Rhodococcus sp. P3_B8 | reverse complement strand
ACAGCACACCGGGTGCAGCGCATCAATTGCACTGTTCCGCAGTACGCGCTGCACCTGCAGCCCGTCCTTACAGGTTGAATGATGATGGACGACTAGGCTTCTCGTGTCACGTATCACGGGGCGCACGCCAGGAGGAGGTAGAGGTGGCAGTGTCAGACGCAGAAGGTTCAGCGCGGTTGCTCCGACCGCGCGATGACGATGCCCTTCGCGCCGAGCTACGCGTCATCGCAGCGGGCTTCGCGACACCCCCGGTGGTATTCGGCGGCCCCGTCTCCGCGGGAACCCTGAAGATCTCCGAGACACTCGGCACCAGAACTGTCGGGCTGCGCGGCCTGCTGATTTCACCGATGTTGGGACTTGGCGGGCGCGCGATCACCTTGCTTCGGCCCCAGTGGGTCGAGGACTACGCGACGGCACAGACCATTACCCACGACTACGACCGACCCGTCATCAACGAAGGACTGCGATCCATCATCGCGGTACCGGTGGTTGTCGGCGGCGCAGCGCGCGCCATCATGTACGCCGCACTTCGTCAGGCCACCCCGAGCGGGGGTCGAATTCTCGACATACTGACCCGAGCCGGTGACCGACTCGCCACCGAAATCAAAATTCGAGACGAAGTCGACCGACGGGTCGAGTTGATCGACACACTTGTCGATGGTGGGCAGGCACCCACAGCAACGGCGCTGACCGAAGGTATCCGCGAGATCCACTCCGACCTGCGGGCACTGATGCGCACCGCCCCGGACTCAGCACTCGCGACAACTCTGCACGGTCTCGCAGACAAACTCGCCGTTCTATCCCGTGGCGGCGACCTTCCCGCCACCGATATCACATTGTCCGGTCGTGAGGTCGACGTCCTCACCTATGTTGCTCTCGGCTGTACCAATGCCGCAGCCGCGCAACGACTGTCGATCAAACCCGAGACAGTGAAGCACTATCTGCGTGAAGCGATGGGCAAGCTGGATGCCCGCTCCCGGGTCGAGGCGGTGTCTCGCGCCCGCCGACTCGGGCTCCTTCCGTAACCCCCGCGCGGCGCAGCTCCCGAAACCCATCCGCGGGTAATCACACTCTCGCCGCCTATTCTTTCGATCAACGTGACAGTGCCCCACTAGTGCGAAACGGTTGAGCGTCATCTCTTCTGGGATGCGTCCCCTGAGGCGATTTGGGTGCGTGATGTGAAGTCGAGTTGGTGAGGATGCGTTCGACGCGGCCGTCGATGGTGCGTGGAGACAGCACCACGGATTCGACAATGGCACGGTTGCTCGATCCTTCTGCCACTRGGTTCGCGATCTCATTTTCTCGCTTCGTACAGGAGTGATCTTGCGGGTGCGCTGGGGCTTTTCGGACCGACCTTCCCCGCCGAGTGCTAGTGCGACGGCCGCATCGAGTGTCATCGTTGCGTTCCGCCGGGCTACGGCCGCGACTTCCTTTTCTCCGAGGGCCTCTGCCGCGGTCTGCGCTGAGTAGATCGAATCCTCCTGAAGGTGCGGGCCGAACGCCTCGACGCCGGTCCCCAGCCACGCCCAGACTGCGGCCGCGGCACTCGAGAGGGCGGGGCGGTATGAAAATCCGCCGCCGAGGTGGCGATCCAGGACAGTAGTTCGATCGTCAGCGCGGTGCAGATGCTGTCCTTGAAATCTCCTCCGGGCCGGAGCGCCTGCAGAGCGGCGTGTTTCGCCGCTGCTGGTTCACCGGTGCCAGTGACGCAGACCTCTTATCTAAGTAGGGGCCACTGCCTGCGAGTGCAGCCATTGATCGACGACGTCCCACGCTGTCTGCCAGCCGGCGTCGAGCATCATGTCGTGGCCGATCCCTTCCAGCTCGCGGATGGTGGCACCGTACCGGCGGGCGGTCGCCCGCGTGGCGCGGATCGGGACGACACGGTCATCGGTGGTCGCAACCGACAGCACCGGGATGGACGGCGACGGCAGCGGCGCCGGGGTGCGTGCCAGGAGCTGGTACTGCACCAGCGCCGATTCCGGGGTCATCCGCACCATTGCTGCTGCTGCTGACGCCGCGTCCAGTCCGGTGAAGAGCATGTCGGGGCCCAGATGGAGGGGAAGGCCTGCGACGAGGCGCAGTCCCTGGATCGGATCGTGTCGTACCACGGATATGGCCGTTCCAATGGCGGGGTGGGCTGAGATGCTCGCGAGCAGGACCGCGGCCGCGGGCTTGATCACGGGCAGGGCGTGCTGGACGATGAGACCGCCGAGCGAATGTCCGATGAGGACGCCCTTCCCGTCCGCGATCGACGTCGCGGCGCGGACCGTGTCAGCGACATAATCGCGCAGCCGCGCCCCGGCGACGCTGCCTTCGCTACCACCGTGGCCTCGGAAGGAGAGCGCGTAGGCCTGGTGACCGGCGGCGGCTGCTGCTTCCAGCCAGTTGTGCCAGCACCATGCGCCGTGTCCGAGGCCATGCACGAAGAGCAGCGGTGAACGGTCGGCGACACCGGTCGCGGGGGCGTGCACGATTTCGAGCGCGGGTTCCATGCCGGTCGCGGGAAGCATCATCGTCTTCATGGGCTGGTCTCTATTCGATCCGGCACTGCGGTGGTGTGTCACACCGCGGGCGTGTGGGAGGCCGGGCGACGTGCGTCGGCCTCGATGTTGTCTGGCTCAGCCGCCGTCGAGTGCGGTCCGGGTGAGCGGGGAGCCGAACTGGCTGAGCTCAGTGTCCGGACATGCCACCGTGCACGGAGCGTGGTGCCGGTGCTGTAGGAGGAGGAGGCGGGGCTGGCAAGGAACACCACGGCGGCGTCGAGTTCATGTTGCATGCGCGAGGCGTCCCGATGGGCTGTGCCGGCTGATGAACGGCAGCAGTACTTTTCGCGGCGTGCTGCAGCTGCGCTCGTACGGCCTCCGAGTTCGCTACACCGCGGTGCTCGTCCTCGACGGCGAGCACTATGGCGCGGATGAATTCTGCGGTCCGGTTGGCGAGTTGAGCCGCGACCGGATCGGGGCTGAGTTCAATGGGCATTGGTTTCTTCCGTTGTGCGGGTCAGTCTCGAATGGAACCCGACGCGGACCACGAGCTGGTGTCGATCGGCGAGAAGTCGGTGTCCTTGTCATCGAGTCGCCTCATGCGCGCTTCTCGGCGGGCTTCAAGGATGTGGTCCTCGAGTGGCGTAGTGAACACGTTCTCGACCAGGGTGTACTCCGCCGCCAACCGTCCGACGGGGTTGAGGGCCGCCGTATCGATGCGCCCGCGGTCGAGGTACAGATCGTCACGGATGTGGAATCGTTCGACGACACCGAAGACGATGTGATCGTCGAGGTCGCCGATGGGAATGATCCGTTCGAGGGTGCACTCGAAGGAGATCGGGGCGCCCGCGACCCGGGGAGGCTTCACCAGTTGGGATGGCGCCTTCTCCAGTCCGACCGCGTCGAATTCATCTACGTTGCTGGGGAATTCCGCCGCGGTGCGATGCATCTGGTGTGCATGCGGCAAGGACACCAGGTTCGTGCAGAACTCGCCGGTGTCGCGAATGTTCACGAAGGTGTCCTTGAGATGGCCATCGGAGCGGGCCTGCATGGACAGCGATACCATCGGTGGCTTGCGGCCGACGGCGGTGAAGAACGAGATGGGTGCCAGATTCGCGACGCCATCGGTGGAAACCGTGCTCACCCAGCCGATCGCGCGGGGCAGGATGCTGCCGATCAAGAGCTTGTAGGCGGCTGTGGGGTCCAAAGTGGACCCGTCGATGATCATCAATAATTCCTATCGTCGGATTCGCTGTACCTAGGGCTGTGACCTGTCCAGGGGTCCGGGCATTTCCCGGCTCACCCTTTTGCTGAGCGTGCCGATCCCCACGCGGCTCCGGGGTTCACCCGGTCCGGATACTTCTCGAGCAAGAGTTGGTAGAGCTCCGGCGTGGTCGAGGCGATTGCGGCCAGTTCCTCGAAATCCCGGATGTATCGTTTCGTCTGCTCGATGATCTCCGGGCCGTCGCCGCGAGCGGGATTCTTGTGGCCGGCCACGACGGAGACGGGTTCCAAGGCGGCTAGGGCGTCCAGCGCGGCAATCCACGCTTTTCGCCCTTCGGCCGGCGACTCGGCGAGGTAGAGATGCACGTCGTTGTATGCGGCGTCGCCGGCCACCACCAATCCGATCGACGGCACGTACAACGCGGTCGTGTCGTCGGTGTCGGTGTGGCCGAGTTCGATGATTTGGATCTCCTCGCCCTCGAGCTCGAAGGTGGTCCCGGCTACGGGCTCGGGCAAGACGAATCGATCCGGGATCTGCCCCGGGAACCGGGACCTCCAGAACGACTCGACGAACTCCGGCGCGCACTGTTGCCGAGCGTGCGCCACGACGGCGGGGGTGGCGATCGCGCGAGCTCGGGGGAAGCGCTCGAGGAGGGTGGACAGTCCGAACCAGTGGTCACCGTGGCCGTGGGTGACGTAGATCGTCGTGAGGTTCTTGCCGCTGGCCGCCACCCAGTCCGCCAGGTGGCGTGCCTGCTCGACGGTCATCAAGGGGTCGACGAGGACGGCGTCGGATTCGCCGCTGATGAGTGTCGAGGTGATCGGTGACCACCACCGGCGGTCGAGGCCGGGGGGAAGATCGGGGATCGCGGTCGGGATGGACGGGGCGACGTGGACGTCGTAGGACAGTGTCGGCATGGTGGAGTCCTCTCAGCGGCCCTGGAACGGCATCGCGGGGCGTGGCGCGCCGGATCGCAACGCGTTGATCGCGGCGGGAATCGCCACGCGGGTGTCGTCGGTTCGGAACAGGGGCAGTGCGATGTCGAACATGGTTTCGTCGGCCGCTGCGACGCCGCCGATCGCCCAGGTGCGCAGCAGCGCCTTGTGCGCCGCGTGTGCCTTCGTCGGTCCCTGCGCGAGCTTGCGTGCGAAAGATGTTGCGGCGTGGTCGAGTTCGTCGTCCGGCACGATTTTGTTGACCACCCCGAAGCGCTCCATCTCCGCGGCCGGAACCTGTTCAGAGGTCATCGCCCACTCCATGGCACGGGATCGCCCTGCGCGCTCCGCGACCCGGTAGACGCCGCCCAGTAGGGTGACGATGGCGATGGATTGTTCCGAATGGCCGAACCGGGCACTCTCGCCCGCGAAGATGACGTCGCTGCGGAGGGCCAACTCGAAGCCGCCGCCGAAGCACAGGCCCTGTACCGCGGTCACGGTCGGCACCGGCAATCGCTCGAACTGGTTGAACG
>NZ_JBFUGT010000399.1:0-6299 GCF_056402775.1 Rhodococcus sp. P3_B8 | reverse complement strand
GGCAAGAAGGTCGTCCACTGCGGAGATCCGGGCAACGGTCAGGCCGCGAAGATCTGCAACAACATGATTCTGGGCGTGTCGATGATCGCCATCAGTGAGGCGTTCGTCCTCGGCGAGAAGCTGGGTCTGAGCAACCAGGCCCTGTTCGACGTCGCGTCCAACGCGTCGGGTCAGTGCTGGGCGCTCACCACCAACTGTCCTGTGCCCGGACCGGTTCCGACGAGCCCGGCCAACAACGACTACCAGCCGGGCTTCGCGGCCGCGCTGATGGACAAGGACCTCGGTCTCGCCGCGAACGCGCTGAAGACCAACGGCGTTGAGGCCGACCTCGGGCTGCGGGCCGCCGAGCTGTACAGCCGGTTCCACGCCGCCGGTGGTGGTGGCCAGGACTTCTCGGCCATCATCAACGACATCCGCGACCGTTCTACCAAGGGAGACCAGTGACCGACTTCGAGACCATCCTGCTCGAACGCAAGGGCCGGGTGGGGATCATCACCCTCAACCGTCCGAAAGCGCTCAACGCACTGAACTCCGAGCTGATGCGCGAGGTCGTGTCGGCGGTGGAGGAGTTGGAGAAGGATTCGGAGATCGGTGCCATTCTGATCACCGGTTCCGATCGGGCATTCGCGGCGGGCGCCGACATCAAGGAGATGCAGCCCAAGTCGTACATGGACGTCTACCTGGACGACTTCTTCGCCGCGTGGGATCGCCTCGCCGCGGCCCGCAAGCCGACGATCGCTGCCGTCGCCGGTTACGCACTCGGCGGCGGATGCGAACTGGCGATGCTCTGTGACATCCTGATCGCCGCCGACACCGCGAAGTTCGGTCAGCCGGAGATCAAGCTCGGTGTCATCCCCGGCATCGGCGGCTCGCAGCGGCTGACCCGCGCGGTGGGGAAGGCCAAGGCCATGGAACTGTGCCTGACCGGCCGGAACATGGACGCCGAGGAGGCCGAACGCGCCGGACTGGTGTCGCGGATCGTGCCCGCCGCGGATCTCCTGGACGAGGCGCTGCAGACGGCGACCACCATCGCCGAAATGTCGCTTCCGGTCGCGATGATGGCGAAGGAAGCCGTCAACCGCTCGTTCGAGACCACCCTCACCGAACGACTGTCGCCCCGCACCGGATCCGGTGCGGGGCGACAGTCGTCTCTCACCACTTGGTGGGGGCGTCTCCGGTGTCGAAATCGCCTGCCTCGCGGCGCAGTTCGGCGAGGATCGTGACCAGTTGTTCCAGCTTGTCACCGGACACCCCGGGGCGCGAGAACACCTGGGCGTTGAGTCGCTCGGTGGACTCGACGGCCAGTTTCCTTCCCGCGTCGGTGATTTCGATCAGGGTCGCGCGGCGATCGCTCGGATGCGGGACACGTCGCACGAGATTCGCCGTCTCGAGCCGGTCGACGGCGTTCGTCACGCTGGTCGGGTGAACCTGAAGGCGCGCGCTGGCCTTCGCCRTCGGGAGCGCACCCGTACGCGTGAACGTCAGCAGCGTCAGCAATTCGTACCGGGCGAACGTGAGCCCCGACGGCTTGAGCACCTCTTCCACCCGGGCCATCATGATCTGCTGTGCCCGCATCACCGAGGTCACCGCGGCCATGCCGTCGGCGACATCACCCCAGCCGTGCTTCGTCCACTGCCGGTGGGCCTCTTCGATGGGGTCGAGATGAAGTGGTGACGGTGGTGGCATGCGTCGATCATCCCATGACGGGTGATGGGCCGCGAAAATCTGCCGAACGTGTCGTCAGTGCGCTTCCGCCTTCGCGGCGGCCGCCAACGCCACGAGTCCGAGTCCCGCGCACGCAGTCATCGTGACCGCGAGTGCGACGCCGGTGTTGCCGAGCACGCCGACCAGGGGAGCGATCAGCGCGCCGACACCGAACTGCAGGGCGCCGAGCAGCGCGGCCGCCGTACCGGCCGCCTCCCCGTGCCGGCCGAGAGCCAGTGCCGGGGCGTTCGGCAGGACGAAGCCGACACCGGCGAGGAGGAACCACAGCGGAACGACGAACCCGACGAGCCCGCCGAACTCGAAGTGGGCGGTGGTGACCAGCGCCAGCCCGGCCACCGTCGCGAAGGCGAGGGCCGACACCGTGATCTGCAGCGGTGACCACCGTGCGAGGGCGCGGACGTTGAGTTGCGAGGCGCCGATCAGAGCGATCGCGCCGGAGCTGAACAGCAGCGCGAACTGCTGCTCGTCCAGGCCGTACTGGTCCTGGAACACGAACGACGCACCGGAGACGTACGAGAACAACGATCCCATCGCCACACTCGACACGAGGGCGAGCACCATGAACGCGCGGTCGCCCAGCAGGCTCTTGTAGGTGCCCAGCACGGCGCGCAGATTGCTCTTGCGCCGCCGCTCCGGCGGCAGCGTCTCCGTCAGACCCCACACACCGATCAACGCCGTCAGCATGCCGATCACGGCGAGGACGACGAAGATCCCGCGCCAGTCGACGGCGATGAGGAGCGCCCCACCGATACTCGGGGCGAGAACGGGTGCGACCCCGAGCACGAGCATCAGTCGCGACATCACGACGGCCACGGTGTTCCCCGAGAAAAGGTCGCGGACGACGGCGAGCGCGACCACCGCTGCGGCGGCGGCCCCTATGCCCTGGAAGACGCGGAGCACACCCAGCACGGCCACGGTCGGCGCGAAGACCGCGAGCACGGACGCGACGACGTGGACACCGATACCGGCGATCAGGGGACGCCTGCGCCCGAGGCTGTCCGCGAGCGGTCCGACGATCAACTGCCCCAGCGCGAGGCCGAGCAGGGTGCCGGTGATGGTCAGCTGGACCGCGGACGAGGACGCGCCGAGGTCGGTTCCGATGTCCGGAAGCGCGGGCAGGTACATGTCGATGGTGAAGGGGCCGAGGGCCACCATTGCGCCGAGTACCAGGATCACCCGAAGGCTGGGACGGGTGGTTGTCCGGTCGGCGGTCGGGGCGGCGCGTTCTTCGGTGTCGGTCACGAAGCAACACAGCAACGAGGGCACGTGGTTTGTTCCCGCCCCGGCGTGTCGGTTTCAGAATCACCGTGAGCGCAACCCTCGCGCCCGGGGCACCGGCCGGGCACAGTAATCATCGATGCGGGTGTGACTGAGTGGTTGAGGTACCGGCCTGCAAAGCCGTTCACACGGGTTCGAATCCCGTCACTCGCTCGGGTGAGAACCGGCAGGTGATGCACCTGCCGGTTCTCTTTCGCGTGGTCACACGTCTTCGAGGCGAATGCCCTTGGTCTCCTTCATGAACAGGCACGCGACGCCGGTGAGGACGGCCAGCACCATGATGTAGACGCCGAACACCCAGCCGAGGTCGAGTCCGAGGAGAAGCTGGTTCAGGTACGGGGCGGTGCCACCGAACACCGCTACGGAGAACGAGTACGCGAATCCGATCGCCTGGGTGCGTAGTCGCGTCGGGAAGCTCTCCGACAGCGTGGAGGACAGAATCGACGCCGGGACCGCGACGATCAGCAGGGCGGCGGTGGTGGCGACGAGCAGGGTCCACCCGTCGGACGTGATCATCATCGTCAGCGGCAACTGCAGGACGAACATCAGAACCGCGAAGGCCCCCAGCAATGGCCGTCGGCCGATCTTGTCGGAGAGCAACCCGAGGAACGGCAGCGAGACCAGAGCGATCAGCTGAGCGATCACCAGCATCCAGTACGCGGTGTCGGGATTCATGCCCTGCTGCGTGATCGCGTACGTGGAGATGTACGACGTCCACGTGTAGTGCGCGGCCGTGATGCCCGAGGTCATCCCGATCATCAGGAGGATCGCCCGGACGACGGTGCGGCGGGGGATGCTCGGCTGATCGTCATCCTTCTGCGCAGCATCGAAGACGTCGCTCTCGTCCATGCTGCGGCGCAGGTACAGGGCGAACAGTGCCAGGAGCGCGCCGATGAGGAAGGGGATACGCCAACCCCATTGACCGACAGCGGTGTCGGACAGGGAGGAGGTGACGACGCCGCCGACGGTGTAGGCCAGCACCGAACCGCCGAAGATCGCGATGAACGCGACGCTGCCCCACATGCCGCGCCGGTGCGGAGGTGCGATCTCACCGACGTAGGAATACGCGGTCGCGGACTCGCCGCCGTGCGCGAAGCCCTGCATGACGCGCGCGGTGAGCAGGATCAGCGACGCCCACGCGCCGATCGTCGAGTAGGTGGGCATCACCCCGATGATCAGGCTGCCGGTGGCCATCATCAGCATGGTCGTGACGAGGACGAACTTGCGTCCGCGCTTGTCGGCGATCCGGCCGAAGATGATCCCGCCGAGCGGGCGCATCAGGAACCCGACCGCGAACACGGCGAGCGTGGACAGCAGGGCCGAGACCGGGTCCGAGTTGCTGAACATCGCCGCCGCGATGAACGGGGCGAACACCGCGTACGCGCTCCACTCGTACCACTCGAGGACGTTGCCGACGGAGCTGGCGAGGAGCGATTTCTTGCGGGAGGCGAGGGTGGTGCCGGAATGGGTGTCAGGCTGCGCCTGGCGAGTGAGGTCGACGTTCACGTGCAGTCACTTTCGTCGGGGTCGCGGAGTCGAGATGTCGAGGGGAGGAGCCGTCAACGCAGGTCGCTGCGACGGATCTTGCCTGTCTGGGTCTTCGGGAGGTCGGTGATGATGTGCACCAGCCGCGGCCGCTTGTACGCGGCGAGCCGGTCGCGGGCGAACGCGACGAGTTCGTCCTCGGTGGCGGTCGCGCCCTTGCGGAGCGAGACGTAGGCCACCACCGATTCGCCCTGGTAGTCGTCGGGTTGCCCGACGACGGCGGCCTCGTGCACGGCCGGGTGTTCGTAGAGGGTGTCCTCGACCTCACGGGGCCACACCTTGTACCCGGACACGTTGATCTGATCCTTGAGCCGGTCGACGAGGTACACCCACCCCGCCTCGTCGATGATCGCGACGTCCCCGGTGCGCAACCGTCCGCCGGGCAGTGTGTCCCGGGAGGCGTCCGGGTTGCGCCAGTAGCCCGAAACAACCTGCGGTCCGGCGATTTCCAGTTCGCCCGCGGTGTGGGGCGGAACAGGGTCACCATTCGGGTCGACGGCGCGGATGTCCACCCGGGGCAGCGGGAGACCGATGGACAGTGAGCCACTCGACGGGTCGACCGGCGCCCGCAGGCCGGGTGGCACCGCAATCACTCCGGCCGTCGTCTCGGTCATCCCGTACGCGTTGTGGATGTACTTGCCGAATCGGGCTTCGAACTTCTCCACGGTGGCAGGCGGGATGGGCGCGCCGCCCGAGTAGAGGGTCTTGACCGAGGCGAAGTGGTCCGCGCTCACGCCCGGAACCTCGGACAGCGCGTTGAACACGGTGATCGAGCCGATCGTGTAGGTCACCCGGTGCTCCACGAGCGTCTCCAGTGCGACGGCCGCGTTGAACCTGTTCGCGAAGACGAGCAGGCAGTCCCGGACGAGGGCGACACCCGCATTGAGCACGGCGCCGGTGATGTGGAACAGGGGAGCGACGGCGAACACGACGTCCCCGTCGACGACGCCGGCGCACTCACCGAAGTCGAGTGCGGTGGCCAGCACGTTCGCGTGGGAGTTGAGCGCGCCCTTCGGTGGGCCGGTGGTCCCGGAGGTGTAGGTGAGCAGCGCGAGGTCGTCCCCGCCGAGTTCGACCAGGGGAGGCCGCCTGCCGCGAAAGCGCGCGAGGAGTTCGACGAGGTCGCCGTCGGCCGCCGGCGTGGCGCGCGTGGTGGACTCGAACACCCGCGGATCGTTGCGGGTCTGGAAATCGAGGGCGCTGGTGCTGATCGAGAATCGCACGCTGCTGCCTCGCAGGGTCTCCGCCGTGGCCGCGGCGCTCACGTCTTCGCAGAGGATGCCGATCGGCTCCGCATCGTCGACGAGGCGGCGGAGTTCGTTTCCGCGGTACATCGGATTGAGCACCAGCGCTGCTGCGCCGACCTTCCACAGCGCCAGCAGAGCGAGGACGTACTGCGGCACATTCTGCAGGTAGATGCCCACCCGGTCACCGCGCCCGACGCCCCACTCGCTCAGCGCGACGGCGAGGGCGTCCGACAGGTCGTCGACCTCACGGGCAGTGAGGACACCATCGAAATAGGCCACGGCCGGGTGATCGGGATACGCCTGCACGCGCGCCTGCCACGCGTCGAGCGTGGTCGCCACGGGTGGCTCCTGGATTCCGTCGTTGATGAACGTCGACGACACCGCATGTCCTTTCTCCGGCTCGGTCCGAACGGGATGTCCGAATTCGAGCGGCCGACCGATCACTCGCTCGGTCGGTGTGGGCAAGTGTTGTGTGTCACATGAGGTGTGTCAAGTCGGGGCCCC
>NZ_JBFUGT010000398.1:0-5201 GCF_056402775.1 Rhodococcus sp. P3_B8 | reverse complement strand
GCCACCGAGCACCCTGTTTGCGATACGAGCCGGCCGCCTCGGCCGCGCCCGTGATGAACTCACCCGCCGCCATCCCCGACCAGAACGTCTGAAAGATCTCCGGAACCATCCGATGAGAATATTTCGCCATGTGCAACACCCTTTGATCAGTGGTGTTGCGATCACCGCACGAACCCAAGGATCGGCGACCGGGATACGGGCGTGAGCCTTGATCTGGTGAACTACTGAAGTGACTGCACGTAGCCGTTTTGCCGATAGCGCGAGTTTGGTTTCGGCGTTGGCGATCTATGGCGTCCTCCTCGAAGTGCTCGCGTCGTTGGCGTGGAGGTGGATCGGGCCGCCGACCTTCGGGCCGCCGGGCCCGATACGTGCGATTGCCAAATTCTCGGCCGAGCGACCGTCCCCATCCTGGGTACCGACGTGGCCCGGGATGGCCGCCGCACTGATCGTGCTCGGTGCCGTTGTTCTCGGGGTTGTCGGGTACGGACTGACCGGTTCTCGATGGTCCTTGGTGCGTGATGGGCGTGGCAGCCGACGCCTGCTGATCACGCTCCTGATGGGGCTCGGATTCGGTGCAGGTGTTATTGCAGCGCTCACCATAGTGGCTGTGCCGTATGGCGTTGCGATCGAGCATGTCGGTGACCGACTGCCGACGCTGACGCGGATGACGCTGTCCGACACCGATCTGATGTGGTGGTTGATCGCACCAGCCGGTGCTCTCTTCGGCGCAGCCGTCGGGATGGTGATGACCACGTACGACTGGCGATTTCGGCGTGCGATGCCGGACAGGTGACCGGATCGGCGGAATCCGAGGCGACGCTGAGCGAACATCTGCCGGACAGCGGCCAGTTCGTGCTCGAACCGCGTGACCGGTTCGGCACCCACTGCTGCCAGGCACCAGCTGTAATGCAATTTCAGCGGGTCACTGTCGCACACCGCCACACCGGTGGCGTCCTCCAAAGTCAGCGCCTGTGTCCACCGCTGCGCATTGACCTGCGCCCAGTAGGTCGCCTGCTCCGCCAAATCGGACCCGTCCGGTTCCTGCCCTGTCGGGATGTATTCGGCGACGAACTGACCACCGGTTGCGCGGCACCACGTTGTTTTTCCGGCGGCACTGGGCCCTTCGACAGCGACAATCACCGGCACACCCTACCTATCCAGGGACCCTACGATCCGAATCGGCGGCGTTCCCTTGTGGTGTCTCATGCGACAGCTCCCTATAACGGCCATTTCCGAGACGCGGATCCGTGAGACAACCACGCCATGCCAAGGTCTGGGAGTATCGTCGCGGTGGAGACCCGGCACCTTCGCCGCCGGTGAGGGAAACCGGGCGACTCATATGATTCTCGATCGGCAGAATTAAGACCCAGACGCCCGATCGGCTAGTGCTGGGGCTGTGGTGAATCTGAGCGTGTCTCCCCAGTTTCCGATTTCCCAGCTCCCGTTGTAGCCCGAGAACCCGTGGTCCGTCTTGGTTGCTGTTTCGCTTTTCTGATCGGGATTATCTGCCGTACCCGTGATCTCTCCGATCTGGACCCCGAATTGGGTGATCGAGCCCCACTGCTGTATTTGACTCTGCATCTGCTGGATGTCGCGTCCGGCACTATTGCCAGAGTCGGGCTGGATTGCCGCCTTGTATGCACGCGCTGACGTTTTTATTCCGTTGAAATAGTCGAGGTAGCTTTGCTTAATGGGCCCGTTCAGTTGATCGCACATCTTTTCACACTGTGTGACTACGTTCTCAATGTCCAGGATTTCAAACACAACGTCCGCTACCGACATGACGACTGCGACAACAGCGATGAACTTGCCGACAGCATCCATGGCGCCAAAAGCAGTGGCGTCTACCTCCTCCACAGGAAGGCCGGCAGCTTCTGCTTGTTCCCTAATGGTGGCGTTCGCAATTTTCAATTTATAAAACATAATCGCTATGCACGCATTTTGGACCATGGATATCTCAGTCTCACCGGGGAAATTAAAACCCGCCAGAAAGTCCATGAATTTCTTGACGTCGGAATCAGTCTTTTGACTGAGATTCAGCGTATCCAAAGCATCGTAGACCGCGTTTATCTCGTCGCTGTTGTATAGACGCCGTGCGGACTCAGCGTACTGCTTGAAAGTCCCAACATCCAACGTCGTGTTTCTCTGCACCTGCGCTAAGAATTGCAGTAGAAGGCCGCGACATGTTCGCGTGTCGAGGCCCACCGGAGCCTTGCTCGCAATCAGATTGTTGTTTTGCTTGTATTTAGCGACATAATCAATCACCGGCGAGTTGATTTGAGCGGAGATGTCAGCGTCGACCGATGTCAGCTTATTGTTGAGATCGGTTGACTTCGATGAAATAACTTTTTCCTGAATTATCTCGGCAGCTTGGAGAGCGGCGAACGCTGCCATCCCAAGTCCGAAAGACCAGATTGCAGCTACCGCGGCTCCGTCGGCGGCAATCTGGGTAGCGTCCTTCGCAACGGTCAGGTCACGCACCTCGCACGACAAATCGTACAGCGTCGTGAATTCGGCGTTGACCGCCGTGTCTGAATCGAATTCTCCAAGATTTACAAAGAGAGCCTGCTCAGAAATAATGCCGTCGATGTTTTCATCTGATTCGGTCTCCCAGGTAGACATGTAGTTCAAGTAGGTGATGAGGTCCGTGCTGCCCATGGCAGGTTGCCTTTCGAATTGACTCTTCAACCGACGTACACGCCGGCCGTCGTGAAGCTGCGGTCTCGCTGACGTAGTGCGGTGGGGCCACGGATTCCGGCGGGTAGATGGGTGGAAATCTAGGAACCCCAATCGTCCGCTGCTGATCGGCGAAAGGTCAAGACCGGTTGGTCCTGTTTGACTGTAGGTCCGAGCGTATCGGCATGAATATTGCATAGTTATACACTGATTCGGATTGTCTCACATTGAGCAGTGCTGAGGCACCGCACCAGTGCTGAGGCGCTGCATCAGGGAGATAGGCGGCTCCCATCGAGTGTCAACTCACAGCACAGCCCGGGAAGGGCACCGTCGGACGGGCCGAGTGGGGCGATCCGAGATCACCGGCAGGGAGGTCCGATCCGCGGCACAGGCGAAAGGACTACACCCCCGACGTCCCAGCCACCGTGTCATGGCAGCAACCGACCAGCGACTGTAGCCACGTTTGTGGAACCATCGAGGATGCGGCTTCTCACATTCGCCCACTAGCACTCGACATGGGCGTCCGTGCCGGTGAGCAGGCGAATTACATCTACCTTGGAACAAACGCGGCGTGATTGGTATATTCCATGGTGAAGCCACCCCATCGAGGTGGGGCTGGAAGTGAGCCACAGGACAACTCGCCGGACGACGAGGCCTGTGGCTCGCGTCGTTTCCGGGTCAAATCTGGCGCAGGTCGACCGCACCTGAGAGTTTCGCCAGGTAGGTGGGATTTCCGACCCGTGATTGGACCACCGCGCCACACACGATGTCCGCGACCCAGAGCGCCGGCTCGACCATTCCGACGGCGTGGTTGGTTCACCCGCAGCGATGAGGTGATCACTCTCTGTGCTCGGAACTTCTGCAGGATGTCGACGTCGCTTGCGTCGAGGTTGCTGCGGGATTCAAGTGTGATGTGACTGCACGGCATCTCGGCCAGGTTGGGGAGCAGATACTCCAGGCACTTTCTGCGGTGGCGCCGGTCGGAGACCGCGGCTTCGGTGTGAATGACGACAAGACCTGCCAGAGGGAGCCCCGCGACTGCATCGACCAGATCGTGCCGGCGGTCGGCGCTGCTGCCGTGCCAATGGACCTTTTTCTCCGTCGTGAGACGAAGAGATTCCATCGTTTTGCGGACTTCCGGGACATCGTCCTCGTCGCACAACGCTGCCGCGATCAGGTACGTGTCGGGGTCGCGGTCGGGCTGCGATCCGCTCTCATCGCCCCAGGCAGTCAGCATGGGTGAAAAGTCTAGGGAGTCGCCGCGACACCGATCACCGGAGTCCCGGATCAGCGTGATCTCTGTGCCACCTGACCCTGTCTGTGGTGCGGTGTGTTGCGTTGACGCCGTCGCCTGTTCGTCCCGTTGCCGGTCTGCGCGGCGGGCGTCCCTGTGGCCAGCACCGTCTTGAGTTCGCGTACCCGCAGGCCCGACAACTCGTCGAACGCATGCGCCCGCACCCCGCCGGAGCGTAATGCGTCCACGGCTTCCGGGTCGTCGTCCACGAACGCCGACAACCACGACCCCACCGCCCGACAGTGACCTGCTTTGACCTCGACCGCCGGTCGGACATCACCACGAGAGCGGCACAACAGCGCGCGACTGGGTGGAAAACCGTTATGCCCGAGCCATATCCGGGTCTGCTCCGCGCAGGAAACGGGCCGGGTCGTGGAATAGACAACCACCAACCCCAGACCGGCCACCGCCTCCACCAGATCTCGGCCCGGTTCGATGACCGCCGCCTGCCCGACATGGTCGAAGAACCGCTGCCACGCCTGTCGGCGGCTCCCTTCCGAGTCTCCGGTCAGGAGGTGGGTGAATGCCGACAGGTCAGCCAGGCCGCCGTCGATGTCGAACATCACCACCCGCTCGCTACCGCTCACCTGCCCGACCCTAGCCACGTGGCCGGCCGAGGTCCCGGCRCCACGCCCACCGGCGCGGATTCTGGGGTAGCCCCCACCCCCGTGGTCACTAGAGAGCCGTAGAGAGCGCAACAACCGTGTTCAACGCACCACCAGCTCGCCACCCTCAGCAGCGAGGGGCGTTCATCGTATGCGGGTGGGCGCGCAAGGCTGGAAACCGCTGAGTGGGGCTGCCGACTGGGGTTCTTACGCCCCGGAGACCTCCTACACGAACCACTTCCCTCAGCTACTGCCTCGGGCACCCAATTCTGTCGCCGGTGATTGCGTCGACGCAACACCGAAGCAGGTGACCTGCACGGCGGCGGAGCTACGCGGAGGTTCCCCAGACATACGTCGGGCGACGCCCTTGATGAAGGGGCGCCGCCCGCGAGCACGAACATCTGGTTACCAAGCTGCATGGTTGCGCGGGGTCAAATGTGGCCTCGGCGTCAGAGAACCCCCGTCTGACGCAGGCCCACCGCGCTGAGCCCAGTTAGTGGGCCGTGCTTTTTGCGTCGGTGCCTACAACTCGTGCTGGGTGCCACGACCGAGAGGTGGAATCTTCTCTTCCGGTTCGACCTTGGTCTGCCGTGGATCCGTACCTCAGGTCTACCCCAGGTCTACCC
>NZ_JBFUGT010000397.1:0-5212 GCF_056402775.1 Rhodococcus sp. P3_B8 | reverse complement strand
TGTTGGGACAGTACGTGCAGATGACGCTCGGTGGAGAATCCTGCGGTCTCGCCCGGCTCCGGAGCCAGGTTGAGCACCAGCACCTTCCGCGCGGCGGTGGCGATCAGCGTGTCGAGCAGTTCCGGCACGAGGACGTGCGGGATGACGCTGGAGAACCACGACCCCGGGCCGAGGACGACCATGTCGGCGACGTCGATCGCACGGACCGCGTCCGGGCAGGCGGGCGGATTCGCCGGCAGCAGTCGCACACGCCGCACCTTGCCGGGGGTGGTCGCGACCGCGACCTGACCGCGGATGCAGCGGCTGACCCGAGGGTCCGTCTCGAGGCCCTGCACGTCGGCCTCGATGTCCAGGGCGATTGGCGACATCGGCAGCACGCGCCCGTTGATCCGCAGCAACCGGGCGAGTTCGTCCAGCGCCGCGACGGGGTCGCCGAGCACTTCGGTGAGGCCGGCCAGGATAAGATTGCCCACCGAGTGGCCGGCGAGGGCGCCGATTCCACCGAAGCGGTGCTGGATGGTGTCCGTCCAGCCCTGCACCTCGGGGTCGTCCGCGGCGAGTGCGGCGAGCGCCATCCGCAGGTCCCCCGGCGGGATGACGCCGAGTTCGGCGCGCAGCCGTCCCGAGGATCCGCCGTCGTCCGCGACGGTGACGACGGCCGTGACGTCACGGCTGAGCCGGCGCGCGGCGCTGAGGGTGGCGAACAGCCCGTGGCCCCCGCCGAGCGCGACGATCGCAGGCGGCTGATGGACCGGCCTCATTCGCGCCCCAGATCACGATGGACGACACGCACGTTCAGCCCGGAGTCCTTTCCGAGTCGGCTCGCCAAGGCCTCCGACATCGCGACACTCCGATGTTTCCCTCCGGTGCACCCCACCGCGATGGTCATGTAGCGCTTCCCCTCCCGACGATATCCCGCGATCGTCAGATCCAGCAGGTGGTGATATGTGGCCAGATAGTCCTCGGCACCGTCCTGCGACAACACGTAGTCCCGCACGTCCTCGCTCTGCCCGGTGTGCGGACGCAACTCCGGAATCCAGTGCGGGTTGGGCAGGAAACGGACGTCGCAGACGAGATCGGCGTCCATCGGAAGACCGTACTTGAAACCGAACGACTGGACTGTTACCTGCATGGTCCGGTTCTCGGCGTCGCCGAACGCGTCCTCGATCTTCTGCCGCAACTGGTGCGCCGCCAGGGACGACGTGTCGATCACCAGATCCGCGGCGGCCTTCACCTTCGCGAGCTGATCGCGCTCGGCGGCGATGCCCTCCGACAAGGTGCCCTCGGCGCCTCCCCCCGACAGCGGGTGACTTCGGCGCACCTGTTCGAAACGGCGCACCAGGACCTCGTCCGACGCGTCGAGGTACAGCACCCGCGTGTGCACGGGTTTGCTCTCCAGTTCGGTGAGGACCCAGCCGAGGTCGCCGGTGAACAACCGGCTGCGCACGTCGATGACGACGGCGAGCCGCTCGAGCCGCGAATCGGATTCCAGGCTCAGATCCACCATCCGGGAAATCAGTTCCGGGGGAAGATTGTCCGCGACGTACCACCCGAGGTCCTCGAGGACCTTCGCCGCCGTCTGCAGACCCGCCCCGGAGAGCCCGGTGACGAGTAGGAAGTCCATCGGCCGGACCGTGGATGGACGGTCACTCTGCGCGTGCTGCTCGTTCACTCGACACCTGTCCGTTGCGAAGCGCTCTGTGCTGCCGGGCCGTGCTGTTCTACCGGTTCGCGGGGAATGTCCGCGCCGTTCCGTTCTGCCGTGCCCGGCCCGTTCCGATCTGGTTCATCATCCCCCACTCCCGCGACGTCCGCAGACGGTTCCTCCGCCCCGAGAGCGGTGAGTACCGCTTTCGCCGTGGCCGTTCCGATGCCCGGCACCGCCGTGATCTCCTCGACGGAGGCCTGCTTGAGGCGGGCGACGGAACCGAAGTGCGTCACCAGGGCCTTGCGCCGGGTCTCGCCGAGCCCGCGGACCGAGTCGAGTGCGGACGCCGTCATCCGGCGGGACCGCTTGCTGCGGTGGAACGTGATCGCGAAGCGGTGCGCCTCGTCGCGTACCCGCTGCAGCAGGTACAGCGACTCGCTCGTGCGCGGGAGAATGACCGGGTCCTCCTCCCCCGGCACCCACACCTCCTCGAGCCGTTTGGCCAGCCCGATCACGGCGACGTCGGTGATGCCCAGTTCGTCGAGGACCGCCGAGGCCGCGGCCACCTGCGGGGCTCCGCCGTCCACGACGAACAGGTTCGGTGGGTACGCGAACCGCCGCGGCCTGCCGGTCTGCGGATCGATCGCCGCCTCCGGGGCCAGGTCGCCGCCGTCCCCGCCCGACACCTGGTCGGCGTCCCCGCCCGACACCTGGTCGGCGTCCCCGCCCGACACCTGGTCGGCGTCCGCCCCGGCCGCTTCGGCACGCAGCACCCCGACGTCGCGGTTGTGCCGGAGGAACCGCCGCCGGGTGACCTCGGCGATGCTGGCGACGTCGTCGGAGCGACCGTCGCCCGCGGCCTCCTTGATCGCGTAGTGCCGGTAGTCGGACTTGCGGGGCAGGCCGTCCTCGAAGACGACGAGGGAGGCCACCACGTCGGTGCCCTGCACGTGGCTGATGTCGACGCATTCGATGCGCAGGGGCGCCGAATCCAGGTCGAGGGCCTCCTGGATGCCCTGCAGGGCCGCCGACCGGGACGTGAAGTCGCCGGCGCGGCGCAGCTTGTGCTGCTGCAGCGCCTCCATCGCGTTGCGCTGCACGGTCTCGGCGAGAGCCTTCTTGTCGCCGCGCTGGGGCACCCGCAGGCGGACCGCGGAGCCGCGGAGACCGCTGAGCCACTCCTGCACCTGTTCGGCGTCGGGCGGCAGTACGGGCACCAGGACCTCCCGCGGCACACCGCTGGTGCCGGCCTCCTGGTCGGTCGCGCCCGACAGCGCCGCCTGCTCACCGTAGAACTGGGTGAGGAACTGCTCGACGAGCAGAGGCAGGTCCGATCCCGCCTCGGAATCGACGCTGGCCCAGTCGATGACGTCACCGGCCTTCTCGACCACCCAACCGCGCTGACCGCGCACGCGGCCACCGCGGACGTGGAACACCTGCACCGCGGCCTCGAGTTCGTCGGTCGCGAACGCGGCGACGTCGGCGTCGGTGCCGTCACCGAGCACGACGGCCTGCTTCTCGAGCGCGCGCCGCAACGCGCCCACGTCGTCGCGCAACCGCGCCGCCGTTTCGAAGTCGAGTTCTTCCGACGCCTCCTGCATCCGGGCCTCGAGCTGCCGGACCAGCTTGTCGGTGCGTCCCGACAGGAAGTCGCAGAAGTCTTCGACGATCTTGCGGTGTTCGGCCGCGGACACGCGTCCGACGCACGGCGCGGAGCACTTGTCGATGTAGCCGAGCAGGCAGGGACGGCCGATCTGGTTGTGACGCTTGAACACCCCGGCCGAGCAGGTGCGGGCGGGAAACACCCGCAGCAGCAGGTCGAGGGTTTCGCGGATGGCCCACGCGTGCGAGTAGGGACCGAAGTAGCGGACACCCTTGCGTCTGGGCCCGCGGTAGACGAACAGCCGGGGGTACTCCTCGTTCAGGGTGACCGCGAGAACCGGGTACGTCTTGTCGTCGCGGTAACGGACGTTGAACCGGGGATCGAATTCCTTGATCCAGTTGTACTCGAGCTGGAGAGCCTCGACCTCGGTGCTCACCACGGTCCACTCGACGCTGCCGGCCGTGGTCACCATCTGGCGGGTGCGCGGGTGCAGCGTCGAGACGTCGGCGAAATAGGAATTCAGCCGTGATCGAAGACTCTTCGCCTTCCCGACATAGATGACCCGGCCGTGCGGATCGCGGAACTTGTACACCCCCGGGTCGACCGGAATCGTTCCGGTCGCGGGGCGATATGTCGAAGGATCGGGCACCCCTCCACGTTAGTCGGCGCCACCGACCAACCCCGCATCCGCGACGTCACGGAGGGACGACCCCCGTTCAGGACGGTGCGTACTCCGACGCGAGTGCGCGGAAGCGGTCGACGGCGTCCACGGCGTACTCGCGATCGTTCGACTGGATGGCCATCACGGCCAGGTATTCGTCGTCGGGCAGCTCGATCCGGGCCCACGCCGCGCCGTCCGGGAAAGACAGCCCCTCGTACAGGTCCCAGTCGACGATGCGCTCCCCGAGCACGTTGCGCACGGCGATGCCGTTGGGCCCGACCCGCAACCGGGGCCGGGTCAGCAGCAGGACGGCTGCCGCAAGGAGGCAGCCGATGCCCGCGAACGCCAGCTGGTCGGCGAGCCGGAAGTACACGCCCGTCGAATCTCCGCGCAGCAGGATTGCGAACGTCACATGCACGRCGACGAGAAGGACCGCCACACCGATCGCGTATCGACGCGACTTGCGTGGCGTCGCGACGAGTGTCCACTCGGATTCGGGAGTGGTCATGGATGGATCCGGATCATACGAACGACTCCTCGGCGCGGCGCAGTCGCGCCAACGTGACAGCGGTGTCCAGCGCGGCCGCACACGCCTGACCGCCCTTGTCCTCGACGGAGCCGGGCAGGCCACTGCGGTCGACGGCCTGCTGCTCGGTGTCCGTGGTGAGCACACCGTTCCCGACCGGGGTGCTCTCGTCCAGCGAGACCCGGGTCAGACCGGCCGTCACGGCGTCGCAGACGTATTCGAAGTGCGGCGTCCCGCCGCGGATCACGACACCGAGCGCGACGACGGCGTCGTGGGTGCGGGCCAGGGCCTGCGCCACCACCGGAAGCTCAATGGCACCGGCGACCCGGACCAGGGTGACGTTCTTCACGTTCGCCTCGGCCGCCACCCGTTGCGCGCCGGCGATCAGCGCCTCGGAGATCTCGGCGTGCCAGCTGCCGGCGACGATGGCGAGCCGGAGGTCGCCCGCCTCACCGAGTTGCAGCTCCGGCAATCCCTCACCGCTCACAGCATTTCTCCCGCTTCGAAGTCGTCGAGCCCGATCAGGTCGTGGCCCATGCGGTCGCGCTTCGTGCGCAGGTACGTCAGGTTCTCGGCGTTCGCCCGCAGCGGCATCGACACCCGCTCGGTGATCTGCAGCCCGTAGCCGTCGAGGCCGACCCGCTTGGCCGGGTTGTTGGTGAGCAGCCGCATCGAGGAGATGCCCAGATCCACGAGGATCTGCGCGCCGATGCCGTAGTCGCGGGCGTCGGCGGGCAGGCCGAGCTCGAGGTTGGCGTCGACGGTGTCCGAACC
>NZ_JBFUGT010000396.1:0-5228 GCF_056402775.1 Rhodococcus sp. P3_B8 | reverse complement strand
CCCACGAGGCGTTCCGCATCGCCCGCAGCCGCCGGCGTTCGGTGACGATCGCGCACAAGGCCAACGTGCTGACCATGACCACGGGACTGTTCCGCGACGTCTGCCTCGAGGTCGCAGAACAGTACCCCGAGGTTTCCGTCGACCATCAGCACATCGACGCGCTCGCCGCCCACCTCGTCCGGCGCGGAGACAGTTTCGATGTGATCGTTGCCGAGAACATGTTTGGCGACCTCCTGTCCGACCTGACCGGGGAACTGGCCGGCTCGATCGGGATCGCTCCCTCACTGAACTCCTCGGAAACGCGGGCCATGGCCCAAGCCGCGCATGGCGCCGCACCCGATACCGCCGGGCTCGGTATTGCGAACCCGATCGCGACGATCCTCTCCTCAATGATGCTGCTGCGCTGGCTGAGCATCAAGCATGACCGTTCCGTCTGCGCCGAGATTGCGTCGACGATCGAGGATGCTGCATCACCCGGCAAACATCGTGTCACCGTGAACCGCACGGCGTCGTAGGGTCGATTCTCCCGAGCCGACCGGTGTCCTCTACGTGAATGACACTGCAAACCAGCAGAAGTGAGTCCGCGACGGCGACGAACCGAAACCCTTGCGCTCAGACTCGCAGCACGCCCGCCGAACAGCACCCCGAGGACATGCGCCCGCCGCGGCTAACGCGGCTGGCTCAGGGTCCGAGCGCCGCGTTGTGCGGGGTGAGGATCGCACCCAACAGGTAGTGCCCGTCGGCGGAGTCGAGCGCGATCACGCCTCCGACGGCGGTGACGGCGGGGTGAGTGTGCGCGGCCGGGTCATCGGCCAGCATCCAGGCGAGAGTGTTCTCGTCGTGCCGCGGCCGGTATTGCACGCCATCGACATCGGGGTTCGCGGCGAGGATCGCGGCGACCCATCGGCGGGTGTGCAGATACCCGGAGGGGTCGCACTTGGACAACCAGGCGCCGGCGTTGATCCGGGACGCCCCGGTCCCGGTCAGATCCACGACCTTTACCGTGCGGGTGGTCCGCACTTCACTCAGGACCCGGCCGGCGATATTCGCCCGCGGGATCAGCCGCGGGGACTGGTCGACAGGAAGGTTGCGGCAGAGCGTCTCGGCGACCGCCGCGGCCGGACTGTCACCGAGGTACAGGTATCCGTAGGAGCCGTCGAGACTGTCGAACCGGCCCCCAACCCTGACGCGGGGCCGGGCGGTGGGGTTCAACTCCGCGGCGCCGCGGGTGGCGCTGTGAATGCGCCACAGCGAGGTATCGGCGGGGATCGTGGTGATCAGGGCAGCGGGCAACGGTGTGGGTGGATCCGGGTAGGTCACGCGGGTTCAGTCCTGCGTCAGGTCGTCGGCCATGTCCCGCAGATCCTGCTCGTGCCCACCGTCGACGGCCAGGGCCGCCGGGGATCGTGGGTCGTCGGCGAAGTCGGTCGGGCTGAGCCACCAGGACGCCACACCCCACGGGTCGTCCTTCGCGCCGAGGGCCCGGTTGATCTCGGCGACGATCGGGCGGACCTGCCGGCGGTCGGCGTCGAACTGGAAGGCGGGGTAGAGCTTGTGCCCCGATACCGGCAGTGCGATCACCGTGCCGGCCGTCGACAGCCGGCTGGCGGTGTTGCGGCTGGTAGCCGCCCTCCCCAGGACACGGCTGACGGCGGTGGAGTCGAGCATCTCGTGCTGGTCGACGATCGAGTTCAGCACGGACGCGACGATCCGCGTGCGGGCCACCGCCGCGGCGGCCGGGTTGGCGACCGCACGCTCCTGTTGACGTGCCAGCGCGGGGCTCATCGACAGCAGCGCCGTCACGTCGTCACGGACGGGACGCAGGGCCGGTCGGCGGGAGAACTCCTCGACCAGCAGCTCGACGAGGTCCGGGTCCGACAGGGCATGGATCGAGTCGCGTGCCCGATCTCGGTCGACGAGCATGTCCATCACCTCCGCTTGTGCCGATAGTGTACCGCGTACCATACGTGTCAGGGTAGAGGGGTGTGGAACGACTCGACACGGGTGCCTCTCGCTCATTCTTCGACGGCCTGTCGGCCGACGGGGAACGAGCGCCCTATGGCGCGGTGCCGCCAGATGTCGTCGCACTCTCCGACTGTTGCACCAGCACGCACTGGGCCTCGACGATTACCCACAGGCCGAGTGAGTCCGGCGGGAGATGCGCTACGCGGCGGATGTCAGGAGCGGCAGAATTGTAGGAAATTGCCTGCGGCTGGGACCACCTCAGTCTGCCACCACGCCCCGTCCGCAATGCGGCGCACCACGGCGACCGTGGCCCCGTGGCCGGCGCACCCCACGATCGGTCAGCGTGGCGCCTGTTTCCGCGGTCAGTATGGCTCGCAGCTCCCGCACCCGGAGACCGGACATCTCGTCGAACAGGTGCGCCCGCACCCCGCCGGACCGCAGACCCTGCAATGTCCCGGATTCGTCGTCGACGAGCGCCGACAACCACCGCCCGACCGCCCGACAATGCCCGGCCTTGTCCTCGGCAGCCGCACGATGATCGCCATGAGCACGGCACAGCAACGCCCGCCCCGGCGGAAACTCGTTCTCCCCCAGCCCCAACCGGGTCTGCCCCGCGCACGAGACCGGCCGGGTCGCCAAATACACCACAACGAACCCCAGACCGGCCACCGCCTCAACCACATCCCGTCCCGGCTCGATGACCGCCACCTGCCCGAGATGCTCGAAGAACCGCTGCCACGCCTGCCGGCGGTTCCCACCCGAGTCACCGACGGTCAAGTGGTGAGCGAATGCCGACAGGTCCGCCAAACCACCATCGACGTCGAAATCACCACGCGCTCGGTACCGCTCACCTCCCCGACCCAAGCCACCGGGTCGGCAGACATGCCGGAGCCACGCCCACCCTGACACTCACTGGGACGTCACCGCACCGTGCTCACCAGAGAGCCGTAGAAAACACAACAACTGCCCTTCCGCGCGCTACAGGCGGGCGAACTCCTGAATCGACATATCGTCCAGTTCGACGCAGCGGTAGGCGTGCAGACCCCGCTAGGGATCTGCCCCCGATACCGCGGGTGGGGTGTTTCCACTTGTCCCGCTGAGCATGACGGTGCGAGGCGCAGAAATGGTGTGGGGCAGCCAAAGAGCCTGTACCGGTACCAGCGGGGGTCCTTGAGGTCGAGCACCTGCACTTGTCCCGCCAGCGCAGTTCCCCGGGGGGCGGTAACGAAGGCGACGTAGTCGTTATCGACCACGGCGGTCACCGGGGGTGTCCCCTGTGTCTTGTTGACGGCCAGGGTGGGTTCGAAACCTGCTCGGCGGCAAGCGGACACGAGAAAGTCCGTGTAGAACGAGACTCCTGGGGGCGCCCACACCACGAGCGTTTGGTCGGCGATGTCGCCGAGGTCGATCTGGACGCGTTCAGCGAGCGGATGGCCGGTTCGAACCGCGATCCGTAACGGATCGTAGGAAATCGTGGCCGCCGCCAGATCGTCCGGGGTGGTGGCCCCGCGGCGAAGTCCCACATCGATTGTTCCGTCGATCAATGCTTGATGCAGGGCATCGGGATACATCTGCCGGGCGGTAATCGACATCTGCGGCAGGGCCGCACGCACGGGTCCGACGAGGGTGAAGACCTCCTCGGACGTGACCGCCGGGGTATGCGCGACTACGAATTCCTCCGCCGCGCCCGCGGCGACGCGACGTGTTTCGGCAGTCAACGCCCGGGCTGCGGCGAGAAGGGGACCGGCGCCGTCCTTCAGTGCCTTCCCGGCCGGGGCCAACGCCAGATGGCGACCACGCCGGTCGAAGAGCACGACTCCCAGATCTCGTTCGAGTTGGCGCATGGCGCTGCTGAGAGCTTGCTGGGTCAAGAACATCTGCGCCGCTGCTTGGGTGAGGTTCTGATGCTCGGCCACCGCCATGAACTGTGTCAGCCGCCGCAGGTCGAGGGGTGACACGCTCTGTTCGCTCGCGGACGATGCCCCACCCGGTTCCGACTTCGCCATCGCCATCGCCATCACCTCCATGTACAACGTTCGCTTGTAGATTCACCACCAATGTGCGTTTTCCAATTGTAGAAGGCGGGTCTAGCGTCGAATGCGCACAGAGCAATTCCCCAAACTCAGGGAGCAACCAATGACCGTATCGCTACAGGGCAAGTCTGCAGTCGTCGCCGCCGGCGCGAAGAATCTCGGCGGACTGATCAGCACCACGCTCGCCGAACAGGGTGTGAACATCGCCGTCCATTACAACAGCGACGGCACCGAGTCGGATGCCGACAAGACGGTGGCAGCGGTGGAGGCCGCCGGTGTCAAGGCGGTGAAGTTCCAGGGCGATCTGACGAAGCCGCAGAACATCGAGCGCCTGTTCGACACCGCGATCGATGCGTTCGGCGGTGTTGACATCGCCGTCAATACGGTGGGCAAGGTCTTGCGGAAGCCGATCATCGAGACCTCCGAAGACGAGTACGACTCGATGTTCGACATCAATTCTAAGGCTGCGTATTTCTTCATCAAGGAAGCGGGCAAGCGACTCAACGACGACGGCAAGCTCATCTCCATCGTCACGTCGCTGTTGGCTGCGTTCACCGACGGCTACTCCACCTACGCCGGTGGCAAGAGCCCGGTCGAGCACTTCGCCCGTGCGGCGGCGAAGGAACCTGCACCGCGGGGCATTTCGGTGAACAACATCGCTCCCGGGCCGATGGACACGCCGTTCTTTTATGGGCAGGAAACCGACGAGCGGGTGGCGTTCCACAAGTCGCAGGCCATGAAGAACCAGCTCACCAAGATCGAAGACATCGCGCCGATCGTGTCCTTCCTTGCCGGGGACGGTTGGTGGATCACCGGCCAGACCATCTTCGCCAACGGCGGTTACACCACTCGTTGACCCGACCGATCGAACATCGGAGAACACGATGACCGACACAGTCCCAGAACCGGTCGCGCAACTGATCGCTGCCACCAATTCCCCTGACCTGGAGACATTCCTGGACACGTTCACCAGCGACGGAGTAGTCGACGACTGGGGACGCACCTTCCTCGGGCGCCCAGAAATACGGCACTGGAGCGACAACGAATACCTCGGCAAGCAGGTCACACTCGAGGTTACGTCGGTTCAGAACACACCGACCGGAGCCATTGTCGTGGCGCAGGTCGGTGGCAACGGATTCAACGGGCCCAGCACATTCTCGTTCCTCCTCAGTGGAAACAAGATTCAGCGGATGACGATCCGGGAATGAGCGGGTGCGCCGAACAGAAGGT
>NZ_JBFUGT010000395.1:0-5239 GCF_056402775.1 Rhodococcus sp. P3_B8 | reverse complement strand
GTCAGCAAGCTGATGTCCGAGCACCTCGACCACGAGCGACCACTGTGGACGTTCGATCTGTTCGGTCCACTCGGCGACGGGCGCGAGGCGATCGCGGTCCGGATCCATCACGCGATGGCCGACGGGATCAGCGCGGTTCGCTTCCTCGACGACGTGCTCTGGGATCGGCACCCCGAACCGCCCCCGAGAGGAACGCGGCCGGGCCTTCGCGCCGCTTCGCCGCAGCGTTCGCGGGTCGACGAGGCACTGCGGATGCCCGCGGCTGTGCGTCGTGAACTCGGCCACCGCGGTTCACACTCGCCTTTCGACCGCCCGATCAGTGCCGCCCGCGAGCTCGCCTTCACCGTCGCCCCGCTCCCGGAGCTGAAGGCAATCGGCGCCTCACGTCCCGCGCGCGCAACCGTCAACGACGTACTCCTCGCGATCGTCGCAGGCGGCCTGCGCAGCTGGCTCGGCGCCGGCGAGACGGCCCTGCCGCGTCTTCGTGCTCAAGTTCCGGTTAGCCTGCACCACCGGGACGAGAGAGCGGGCAAGCTGGGAAACCGCGATTCCTTCCTGAACGTCGATCTGCCGCTCGCCGAGGCGGATCCGCTCACCCGACTCGACCGGATCAACGCCGAGACCAGCAAGCGCAAGCTCCTCGACGACGCCGAAGAGCTGTTCGATCTCTTCCACGCTCTCGGACGCGTGAAACGCGTCGAGGAAGCCGCAAAGCGACTCGCCGGCAGCGCGCGCGAGTTCAGCCTGTCGATCTCGAACGTCCCCGGCCCGCCCGTGCCGGTCAGCGTTTCCGGACGTCGGGTCGAGCGGCTCTTCTCCTCCTCCGAGCCCGCAGCGCACCACGCGCTGCGGATCTCGGCGATCTCCTGCGCCGGGATYGTCGGTATCGGGCTCTGCACAGACCCCGAGGCGCTGCCCGACGTTGCCCGGCTGGCGGTGGCGATGGACGATTCATACGCCGAATTGCGTGACGCCGCGATCACATGACGTCGAATCCGTCCTGTGTCAAGGGCATTCGCTGCCAGGCGGGGGTTGGTGGCTCAGGCGCGTCGGACAGGCATGATCGAACGCACCCGCGCGTCCCGCAGGTACAGACCGCCCCACACGAAGATGCCGACGTAAATCGGGAACAGGGTGGTGCTGACGACCGGCTGCTCGGTGAGCATGTTGGTAGCGACGGCTCCACCGAGGTATCCGGTCAGCAGCACCGCGCCCAGAATCGCCGTGGCGGGCACGATGTAGAGAATCAGGCATACCAAGAGAACGATTCCGATGACACGGTTGAGGTTCTCGGCAAAACCCAGCTCGGCCATCGCCTCGCGCACCATTTGCGTGTTTGCGATGTGGATGAGCGAGTCGAACAGGAGAAACAGCACCACGAGGGCGCTGACGACCAGTCCGGCGATTCTGGCCTTCTTCGTGGTTCCGCCCGTCGGCGCCGGTGTCGAGTTGGTGGTTCCCGTGGAGGGTGGTGTCGATGTCATGAGACTTTCTCCTTGCTGTTCATGGAGCGGTACACCGCTGACCGGTGGCACCTGCCCGACGGCGTCACGCGGGCAAATCGACTGCTCCCGCACGCTCCGCGTCTACTCACACCAGTACAGACCAGAGGCGACGGGAAAACTCACCGCGGCGCTGGAAGGCTCTCCGTTCGGGTGATCCTCCTAGGTCGGCAACCCCGCAGGCAGGACGTCGAGGACCACCTTGCCCGGCACGCCCCGCCGTTTGGACGGGAACGCTACCCGTGTCTCGGCGAGCGGGTGGACGGCGTCGACGTGTGGGCGCAGGTACCCCTGCGAGGTGAGCTGTGCGAGCTTCACGAGCACTGACCGGTCGGGTTCGACGATGAAGAAGACTGCTCGTCCGCCGCGTGGCGTCACCGGGGCGGCGCACTGATCGAGACCAGCACGCCGCCCGGCTTGACGATCGCGGCCGATCGGGCGAGCACGTCGCCGCCGATGGTGTCGAACACCAGTGGTGCCGTAGCCAACTTCGGTGACAACGCCGGCCACCTCGTGTGCGGGGATGGAGGGCGTGCGGTCGCGGCCGGCCCGATCCGTCCAGGTTCCTGGCCAGTCGAGCTCGTCGGGGACGAAGGATGCGGCGTGCACTCGGACGATCACGTCACCGGTGGCGGCCTGCGGGTCGGGGGCATCCTCGAACACGAGTAGCTCCGGGTTCGCTGGCCCTCGATTCTCATGGATGCGAACGGCTTTCATGTGATGCTCCTCGAGTCGTATACGACTACATCCAGCTTCCATGCGCTGAAGCTATGTCGATTGTCCGCTGCGTCGAATATGCGCGCGACCTCGTTGTCTCCGGAAACAAGGTCGCGCGGACGACCACGCGAGGCCGAAGGTCCCGGATAGGACAAGTCGGCTGCCGCTGTGTAGGAGGGTTCTACTTACCGGTCTTTTCCCGGTGGCTACAACCAGGCCAGCAGCATGGGCGGCGCTTGCCTTCAGCCAGTTCGGTATGCGTCCGCTTGATTCGACGCGCTCTCGTTTCGTCGAGCTTGGCATCCTCGACCCAGCAGATCCACTCATTGCGTGCCAATGGTGTGATGTCATTCCACGCTTTCAGCGCCGGCCCGTCATCGGCCAACGCCGTCCGTAGGTCTGCCGGCACTCTATGCACCGTGCCACTCGGGACCGTGCGCTTGCCCATGTTTGGAGTCTACCGACTGTCGCAGAGGTAGGGCGGGTCGTAGCCACCGGAGTCTTGGTGTTGATTCAGGGGCGGGCCCGCTCTATTTTCGCGCGGTCGCTGCAAGCGAGACCGCGCGATGATGAGTCTCATCTGCAATCGTGGACGGCCGGGTGAACCCGACGTCTGGTCTAGGTTGATGCGATGAAGATATCCACGAGCGCATCGGTCGTCTCGGTGCTGTGCGCTGTGTCGGTGTGGTTGTTCGTAGTGCCGCAACTGGTCACCACCGGGTTAATCGAGCCTGGACCGCTTCTCGGTCTGATGGTGCTGCTCCCGACCCCGGTCGGTTTGATCGCCGCCTTGGTGGGGGCGGTCGCGGGCACGATMGGGCTCGTCCGACGCGCTGATCGGACGTGGGCCGGCGCGTTGATGACGCTGGGGCAGGCTTTGACGTGGATTTTGGCCATCGTGATCGTGGTGTGGTCGCAGGCATATGGTTCGACGGGGTGGGAGTTGTTGGTACTGCCGGCGTCGCTGATGCTGGGGCAGGTTGTGGTCGCATCGGGCTTGATATCGGCCATGGTGAGTCGTCGCAGAGCCATCCACGCCACAGTCGGGGAAAAATGGCAGGGCGTGTGACAGGGCGAATTGGGTGGGGAACGGCCGACCACGATCGTCTCCAGCCCTTGGGCGGCAGTCCGCAGATATTTCGCTGTGCAGTGGCTCGCCACAACACGACCATCACACTACTTACCCACGCGCACTCGGGCGTGTTGATCAAGTGCTTGATGCCCGCGGTAAGTGCGGTGGTGGAGACGGCCTGTTCCGACCGGTTGGGGGAGGGCGGGCGAATCTTGTGCGCGCCGGCCCGTGTCGGCGAGGATGGGTCCGATCCCCGACATGCGAAGAAGGAGTCGACGCGATGACGAAGTACCTGATCTCTTTCCCAAGTGGTGCCATGGTCCTTCCCGACGAGGATTTACAGGCAGTGTCGGATGCGTCGCACGCGGTGGTGGAGGAGGCGAAGGACGCCGGCGTCTGGGTGTTCGGCGGTGGAATCGACGAGAGCGTTCCGCCTGTCCTGGTCGATGGGGATGGCACGGTGACCGAGGGCACGTACCCGCAGACGAAGCAGCTCGAAGGCGGCTACACGGTACTGGAGTTGCCTTCCCGCGAGGCGGCACTGGAATGGGCTGCGAAGATCGCGGTTGCCTGCCGGTGCGCGCAGGAGCTGCGCGCGTTCCACTACGATCCCGCCAGCTGACAGGGGTCGACGTCTCGGGCAATCGCATTCGGCTTCGCCCAGATTGAAATAACGTTCGACGGAGTTACTGCCCTTGCAGCGCTCCTTTTCCTCGTCGCGGAAGTCGATCGGTCGGACGCGAACTGCGCACGACGGCATCCCGTCGCGGCGACACCAGCCGAAGTCGTTCTGGCGACGAATCGTCGGCGAGAAGTTTCCTCGACACGAACGTCGCCGTGCAAGTCCGTCCTGGAAGTTAAGTGCCGCAGAAGGTTTGGAAGGACTTGCTGAATGATGGTGGAGCGGGTGTGGTGTAGTCCGACCACTCGTCGCGGCGGTCGAACGGATGCGTGACGACCTCCAGTAGCTTTTCGAACGGAGCGAGCTCCCCGTCGGTCGCGGCGCGCAACGCAGCATCGAGCTGACGATTCCGCGGGATGTACAGYGGGTTGACGCTGTCCATCGCGTCGGCGGTCTCCGCTGCCCCGTGCCCATGTTTGGTCAGGTTGCCGCGCCAGCGTTCCAGCCATGGCCCGATGTGCTCGCGCGGAACGAGGCCGTCGAGAGGCGTCGAATGTCCGCGTAGTTCGTCCGCGAGAGCACGGAAGGTGCCCGTCCAGTCGGCACCGTGTTCCTCCAGCAGCGTCAGCAGGTCGTCGCCCAGCGCTCGATCGACGAGTTCGCCGGCCAAACCGAGCTTTGCCGCCATCCCGGCCGCGAAGTGGCCGTCGTACCGGTCGTCGAAGGTGTCGAGGACTGCCGACACCGCGGTAATCGCGTCATCCGGCGTGGAATCGAACAGCGTCAGTAGCGTTTCCGCGAGGCGCGCCAAATTCCACTTCAGGACAACGGGCTGGTTGCCGAACGCATACCGGCCGCCGTGGTCGATCGAACTGAACACTGCAGCCGGGTCGAACGCGTCGAGGAAGGCGCACGGACCGTAGTCGATGGTCTCGCCCGAAATGGTCGTGTTGTCGGTGTTCATCACCCCGTGCACGAAACCGGTGAGCATCCATTTCGCCACCAGAGAGGCCTGCGCCTCCACCACCGCCTCGAAGAACGTCAGGTAGCGATTGCCGTCACGCCCCGGCGCCGGTTCGGTCAGCTCCGGGTAGTGGCGGGCGATCGCGTAGTCGGCGAGCGGCTGCAACACCTCACCCTGCCGCACCGCGTATTCGAAGGTGCCCACCCGCAGGTGACTGGCCGCGACCCGTGCGAGCACGGCCCCGGGCTCGGCGCCGTATCGATGAACGTGCTGGCCCGTCGCGACCACCGACAGCGCGCGCGTGGTGGGGATGCCGAGGGCGTACATGGCCTCGCTGACGAGGTATTCGCGCAGCATCGGGC
>NZ_JBFUGT010000394.1:0-5240 GCF_056402775.1 Rhodococcus sp. P3_B8 | reverse complement strand
GATCACGGTGTGGCCCTTCAACAATGCCCGGGTCCGCTCGGAGAGGATGGATCCACCGCCGAGCGACACGATCCCCTCGTGGCTCTCGATGGCCTTCCGGACGATCTCTTCCTCGAGGGCCCGGAAGGCGGGTTCGCCCTCCTGGACGAAGATCTCGGCGATCGTGCGTCCCGCCTCCTCCTCGACCGCCACGTCGGTATCGAACAGCGGAAGGTCCAGGGCCTGCGCGAGGCGCCGCCCGATCGTGGACTTACCCGCTCCCGGGGGGCCGACGAGCACGGCTTTCGGTGCCATCATCCGTCACCGCCCCGATGCGACGGCAGACCGGGTGGTCACCGCGCGAGCCGGGCTGCGACGCCCGACGCGTAGCGCTCGTAGTTGGCGGTCGTCTCGGCAACCGAGTCGCCCCCGAACTTCTCGAGTGCCGCCTGGGCGACGACCAACGCCACCATCGCCTCGGCCACGACACCGGCGGCGGGCACCGCGCACACGTCGGACCGCTGGTGGATGGCCACGGCTTCCTCACCGGTCGACATGTCTACGGTGGCCAGCGCGCGCGGGACCGTCGAGATCGGCTTCATCGCCGCGCGCACGCGGAGCGCCTCCCCGTTGGTCATGCCGCCCTCGAGGCCGCCCGCGCGGTTGGTCGAACGCAGGATTCCGTCCGGGCCCGGACGCATCTCGTCGTGCGCCTGGCTGCCGCGACGGCGCGCGGTCTCGAAGCCGTCGCCGACCTCCACACCCTTGATGGCCTGGATGCCCATCAGGGCGGACGCGAGACGGGCGTCGAGAYGGTCCGCGCCGCTGATGAACGATCCGAGACCCACGGGGAGACCGTGGATGACGACCTCGACGACCCCGCCGAGGGTGTCGCCGTCACGCTTGGCCGCCTCGATCTCGGCGATCATCGATTCCTCGGCGGCCTTGTCGAAGGCGCGTACCGGGCTGGCGTCGATCGCCGCCAGATCCGACGCGGTGGGTTCGGGACCGACGTACGGATCGGACGCGCCGATGGAGATCACGTGGGACAGCACCTCCACACCGAACACCTGGCGGAGGAAACTACGGGCAAACGTCGCGGCCGCGACCCGGGCCGCGGTCTCGCGTGCGCTCGCGCGTTCGAGAACCGGGCGGGCGTCGTCGAATCCGTACTTGAGCATGCCCGAGTAGTCGGCGTGACCGGGGCGCGGGCGGGTCAGCGGCGCATTCCGCGCCTGGTCGGCGAGCAGTTCGGCGTCCACCGGGTCCGCGGACATGATGGTTTCCCACTTGGGCCACTCCGTGTTGCCCACCTCGACGGCGATCGGTCCGCCGAGTGTCCGCCCGTGGCGTACACCACCGACGATGGTGACCTTGTCGGCCTCGAACTTCATCCGCGCGCCGCGGCCGTAGCCGAGTCGGCGTCGCGCGAGTTGGGTCGAGATGTCCTCGGACGTCACTTCGACGCCCGCGACCATCCCCTCGAGCATCGCGACGAGGGCGGGACCATGGGATTCTCCGGCAGTTATCCAGCGCAGCACGCCCAATATCCTTCCATGTCGCCGCGCCCGGCAGTGACGGTGGTCCTCCCAACCGTGTGCCGGGCGTGGACTCGTTCACGCGATGTGCACGGCGAACAGCGCAACCAGTGTCGCGGCACACATGGCCGGGCCGTGCGGGAGCGGTTTCGGCGAACGCCGGGCGGCGAGAACGATGCAGCCCGCCAGCGCTGTCAGCGCCGGCGCGAGCCCGGCCGCGAGCACCCAGGCTTCTCCCCCGGCAAGCCCGGCGGCGGCGCCCACCCCGAGCGCGAGTTTCACGTCACCCGCACCGACCGCCCCGGGTGCGCCGAGGTACAGGGCGAGATACGCCGACGCCAACAGGAACCCGCCGATCACGGCTGTGGCCGCGGATCCGGTCGCGGCGCCGACGCCGACGATCGCGAGGAATCCGGGCAGGGTCAGCGGGTTCGGCAGCTTCCGTGCACACAGGTCGGTGGCGGCGAGACTGACACACCACCACCAGAACACGAGCGCACACGGCAGCACCCACAGTGCGGATGCGGTGGTACCGGCCCAGACCGTGGCGGGGACGCCGACCGCGCACACCGCCTCGCACCAGCCCGCCCGCACCGTGCCCACGAACAGACCGGCCGTCCGGCGGGCTGCCCAGCCCGCACCCGCACCCGCCACCACACTCGCCGCGATCAGCCACCACATGCCGAGCAGCATGCGTGACCGGATCACCGTGTGGATCGCCATGACCTGGCACGACAATCGACCTGTGGATAGCGGTCCGGCCTGTGGACAACTAGCCCAGAGCGGCCGCCATCGCCTCGCGCGGCGCCGGGCGACCGGTAAACTGCTCCACCTGCCCGAACGCCTGGTGCAGAAGCATCGAGAGACCGCCGACGACGGTGCCGCCCGCCGCCTCGACGGCCGCTGCCAGCGGRGTCGGCCACGGGTCGTAGATCGCGTCGAGCACGAACGGCGCCCGCCCGAGAATGTCCGCGTACTCGGTGATCGCGGCGGACGGAACGGTGCTGACGAGCGCGGCGGCCGCCGCGCACCGGGCACCGAGTTCCGGGCTGTCGAAGCCGAGCAACCGGACGTCGAGCCCCACCGATTCCGCGCACCCCAGTGCGCCTGCCGCGCGACCCGCGTCGCGTGCCACCACGGTCACCGATTTCACGCCCATGTCGGCGAGCGCCACGAGCGCGGGTCTGGCCGTTCCCCCGGCGCCGACGACGACCGCCTCGGCGCCCGCGATGGTTCCGACACCACCCGCGGTGAGCGCACCGCTGACCCCGTCGACATCGGTGCAGTCGGCACGCCAGCCACCCTCGATACGGACGAGGGTGTTCGCGGAGCCGATCACCACGGCCCGTTCGGTGCGCTCGGACGCGAATTCGAGTGCGGCGATCTTGCCCGGCATCGTGACGGACAGTCCGACCCATTCCGGGCCGAGCCCGGACACCAGGCCGGGCAGTCGCGCCCCGTCGCACTCGATCCGGTCGTACGTCCACCCGGTGAGACCGAGCGCCCGATACGCCGCGAGGTGCAGGTGCGGCGAGCGCGAATGCGCGATCGGGCTGCCCAGCACCGCAGCTTTGCGTGCGGTCACCACTTCATCGTCCACTGTTGAGAATCCCGTTGTTCAGAGCCTGGTCGATGTTGGCCAGGTGTTCGTCGTAGCTCTTCGTGAACAGTGTGGTGCCCTTCGAATCGACCGTCACGAAGTAGATCCAGTCGCCGGGCGCCGGTTGTTCGACCGCCTGCAACGCCCCGATGCTCGGCGAGGAGATCGGCGTCGCGGGCAGACCGGGGCTGGCGTACGTGTTCCAGGGTGTCACCTGTGCGCGGTCGGCGTCGGTGGTGGCCAGTTCGGTCGTGTCGAGCGCGTAGTTGACCGTCGAGTCGAACTGCAACGCCTGGTTGACGGCGAGCCGGTTGAGGATGACGCGAGCGACCTTCGAGAAGTCGTCCGGCATCGCTTCCCGTTCCACCAGGGACGCGGCGATCAGCATCTTGTACGGCGTGAGTCCGACCTGGTTGCCCGCGGTGAGGATGCCGGTCTTCTCGTAGCTCGCGGAACTCTCGGTGACCAGCCTCTGGAGTATGGCGGCGGGACCGGCGGTCGGGTCGAAATCCCAGCTGCCCGCGGCGATGAGCCCCTCGAGCTGGCGGTCCCGGTCCGGAACGCCGGCGACCGCGTCCTTCGCCCAGTCGGGTACCCCGAGCGCGGACAGGTCGCCCGCGCCGGCGGCGTTGAGATCGTCGTAACTGATGCACTGCTCCTGGCCGGCCTCACCGACGCAACTGGCCTCGGAGATCAGGGTGTAGATCCCCTTCTTCTTGGCCCCGGTCTGCACATCGGTGGTGTCGTGGAGTTGCCTGCCCTCGGAGATGATCATCTGCCCGACGCGGGAGCTGGGGTCGACCAGTTCCTGCACGGCGTCATCTGCCGGGATCTGGGTCGAGAGGCTGTAGAAGCCGGGTTGCACCGAGTTCATCGCGTTGCTCTGGACCGCGGCGTTGAAGAAGGCCGATCCGCTGGCGACGACGTCCCGCTCGGCCAGAGTGGAGGCGATCTCCTCGGCGGTGTCGCCTGGATGAACCTGCACGACCACCTCGGGACCACCGGGGCCCGCGTAGTCCGCGGGCGCGTCGGGACCGCCGAAGAACATCTTGCCGCCGACGAACACGATGCCGACCAGCACTATCAGGACCGTCGCGGCGGCGAGGGCGCCGAACAGCTTGCCCCTGCGTGCGCGTCCCGTGGCCTGTTTGCGCCGGCGGGCCTGYGTGCGGGCGTGGGCGCGCGTCGGCGGGATCTCCTCGGGGATCGCGGAGATTATCTGTGTCTCGGCCTCCGCGAACGCGACATCGGGCTCGTCGGGCGGTGTGTCGTAGCGGTCGTCGGCATAGGTGTGGGCCTCGTACTGCTCGTCGACGTGCACCGGCTCGTCGGCGTAGGCAGGCTCGTCGTACGCGTGCTCGTCGGCTGCCGGTGCCCGGTAGGCGCGGGCGTCGCCGTACGAACGGGGACCGTATCCGTCTTCGTAGACGGGCTCGGGGTCGAACGGCTGCTCGTACACCGGGTTCTCGTACGCGGGCTGCTCGTACACCGGCTCTGTGTAGTCGGCGTGGGGTTCGTCGATTTCACGGTCGTCGTACACCACCGCGTGGCGCCCCGTGGTGACGACGTCGTCGTCCTCGGGGGGCGGCGCGTAGTCGACGTGGTCGTCGTCCTCGTCGAGGTAGCGGTGCCGTCGGGGTTCGCGGGGGACGTACTCGAATTCGGGTCGCTCACCTGCGGGTCGCCGATGATTGCTCACTGGCCCCCCTCCGGTAGCTGCACGTCCCCACCTGAATCCCCTGCATTCACCGACCTGCTCCGCTCGTCCAACCATCCCTGCAAGATCGCCACCGCCGCAGCCTGGTCGATCACAGGACGCTGGCCCCTCGCACTGACACCGCTCTCGCGAAGCGCCCGTGCGGCAGTGACGGTCGTCAGACGTTCGTCCGCCATCCGCACCGGTATCGGGTCGACCTTCCTTCGCAATCGCTTCGCGAACACAGTAGCGATCGAGGCGGCCTTCCCCCGTTCACCCCGCAAGGTCTGCGGCAGACCGACGATAACCTCCACGGCCTCGTATTCCTCGACAATGTCGGCAATGCGCCGGATATCCGGCGCGTCGGGTCCCCGATCCTTGGACCGGGGCACCGTCTCCACGGGGGTGGCGAGGATCCCGTCGGGGT
>NZ_JBFUGT010000393.1:0-5259 GCF_056402775.1 Rhodococcus sp. P3_B8 | reverse complement strand
GAGGAACTCGATGAGGATCAATCGCTCGATTCGCGTGGGAATCGGCGTCATGGCGCTCGCCGTCGTCGCATCTGCCTGTGGCGGAGGTGAAGAGAAGAGCGCCTCCCAGAGCGCGTCGGAGGGCAAGCTCACGGTCGGAATCAAGTACGACCAGCCCGGCCTCGGATTGCGCAACCCCGACGGGTCCTTCAGCGGCTTCGACGTCGAGGTGGCCGAATACGTGGCCGGCAAGCTGGGTGTCGCGCCCGAGAACATCGAGTTCAAGGAGTCYCCGTCGGCTCAGCGCGAGACGCTGATCGAGAACGGTGAGGTCGACTACATCGTCGCCACCTACTCGATCACCGACGCCCGCAAGGAGAAGGTCGACTTCGCCGGGCCGTACTTCATCGCCGGACAGTCGCTCCTGGTGAAGTCCGACAACACCGACATCACCGGCCCCGATTCGCTCAACGGCGGGAAGAAGCTGTGCTCCGTGACCGGGTCCACCCCGGCGCAGAAGGTCAAGGACACGTACGCGCAGGACGTGCAGCTGCAGGAGTTCGACACGTACTCCGCCTGCGTCGAGGCGCTACGTAACGGTGCGGTCGACGCCGTCACCACCGACGACATCATCCTCGCCGGCTATGCGGCGCAGTACCCGGGCGAGCTGAAGGTGGTCGGCGAGCCGTTCACCGAAGAGCGCTACGGCATCGGACTGGCCAAGGGTGACGACGAGACCCGCGCCAAGATCAACGACGCCATCGACGCGATGATCGCGGACGGCTCGTGGGCGCGCGCGTTCAACGAGACCGTCGGTGCGTCGGGTTACCCGATCCCCGCCCCGCCGACCGTCGATCGGTACTGAGCAACTCACTCATCCGGGTCGGACGACTTCCCATTCGTGGAGTCGTCCGGCCCGGTTCGACACCAACCACCGGTGACCTGGGGAGACGGTAAGTGGACCTACTGAGCAAATACAGCGATCAGCTGATCGACGCATTCTGGACGACGGTGCAACTCACCGCGTTCTCGGCTGTCGGTGCTCTGATACTCGGCACCATCCTCGCGGCGATGCGGGTGTCACCGATCCCGGTCGCGCGTGGCGTCGGCACGGCGTACGTGACGATCTTCCGCAACACTCCCCTGACGCTCATCATCATCTTCTGCTCCTTCGGGCTCTTCCAGACGATGGGCGTCAAGCTCGCCCCCGAGCAGTCGCCGACGTTCTTCGAGGAGAACAACTTCCGGCTCGCCGTGCTCGGCCTCAGCGTCTACACCGCGGCCTTCGTCTGTGAGTCGCTGCGGTCCGGTATCAACACGGTGCACGTCGGCCAGGCGGAGGCGGGCCGGTCACTCGGCCTCACGTTCTCGCAGAATCTGCGGTTGATCGTGTTGCCGCAGGCATTCCGCGCGGTCACCGCCCCACTCGGCAGTGTGCTGATCGCCTTGACCAAGAACACGACGATCGCCTCGGTGATCGGCGTGGCGGAGGCGTCGCTGCTGATGAAGGAAATGATCGAGAACGAGGCCGCCATCTTCGTCGTCGGTGGCATCTTCGCGCTCGGCTTCGTGATCCTGACCCTGCCGATGGGGCTTCTCTTCGGATACCTGAGCAAGCGATTCGAGGTTGCACGATGAGCAATTCCGCCACCGTCCTCTACGACGCACCGGGCCCGAAGGCGAAGAACATCTATCGCCTGATCTCGGTCGTGGTCGCTGTCGCACTGCTGGGAATCGGCTACCTCGTCTACGCTGCGCTCGACGACAAAGGTCAGCTGACAGCGGCGAAATGGGATCCGTTCCTCGAATCGACGTCGTGGACGACGTATCTGATCCCCGGCATCCGCGGCACCCTCGTGGCGGCCGCCGTATCGATCCTGTTAGCACTGATCCTCGGCGCGATCCTCGGCATCGGACGCCTGTCGGACCACCGGCCGGTGCGATGGGTGGCCGGCGGGATCGTCGAATTGTTCCGCGCCATCCCCGTGCTGATCCTGATGATCTTCTCGTACCAGCTGTTCGCCGAGTACGAGGTCTTCAAGTCGAAATACCTTGCACTCGCCGCGGTCATCGTGGGCCTCACGCTGTACAACGGCTCGGTGATCGCCGAAATCGTCAGGGCAGGTATCAACTCGCTCCCCAAGGGGCAGAGCGAGGCCGCCATGGCACTGGGTATGCGCAAGGGCCAGGTCATGCGGACCATCCTGCTTCCGCAGGCCGTCACGGCGATGCTGCCCGCGATCATCTCGCAGATGGTGGTGGCGTTGAAGGACTCCGCGCTCGGTTACCTCATCGGCTACGTCGAAGTGGTGCGGTCCGGCCAGCAGCTCGGTGCGTTCTACGGCAACTACCTGCCCGCCCTGATCGTGGTGGCGATCATCATGATCATCCTCAACTACACGCTCACCGTGGTGGCGACCAAGGTGGAGAAGCGACTACGGGCCAGCAAGAAGGGCGGAGGCCCCGGGGGGGCCGTTCCCGAGCTTCCGGCGGTGTCGGTTCCGGGTATGGACATCACCGACAAGCGGTTGTGATCTGACGCGGGTGTGACGTGACACTGCGGTCGGACGCGAACTCTGTTCCCGTCCGACCGCAGTGTTGTCGTCTCGTCAGTGTTGTCGTCTCGTCAGTGTTGTCGTCTCGTCAGTGTTGTCGTCTCGTCAGTGTTGTCGACGTCTCGTCAGTGTTGTCGACGTCTCGTCAGTGTTGTTGTCGTCTCGGGTCAGGTCTCGTCGAACAGGCCGTCGGTTTCCGCACCGGCGCGATCGAGTTGTTCCTTGACCACCTCGAACGCCATGCCCTGGGGAAAACCGCGGCGCGCGAGCATCGACACCAGCCGGCGGACCGCCCGGTCCCGATCGTCCGCGGACACCGTCCGCAGTTTCTTCGCGACCAGTTCGGTGGCTCGCGCTCGTTCGTCTTCGCTGTCGATCTGAGCGAGCGCCTCGGTGGCGTCTTCCTGACCRATGCCCTTGCGGCGCAGTTCCAGTGCGAGCGCACGTTTCCCCTTGCCGGAGTAYGTGTGCCGCGAATGCACCCACTGCTGGGCGAAGTCGGCGTCGTTGACGAGTCCGACCTCGGTGAGGCGATCCAGCACACGCTCAGCGATCTCGGCCGAGTAGCCCTTCTTCGCCAGACGCTCCGATAACTCCGCTCGACTCCGGGCACGGTCCGTCAAGAGACGCAGGCACAAATCCTTGGCCTGCGTCTCCGTTCCACCTTCGCCCGTCGGACGCACGGCGGCGCCTTAGAATTCGACCGGGGCGGCGTCATCCGTAGCAGCAGTGACGTCGGCGCCGATTCCGAGCTTTTCCTTGATCTTCTTCTCGATCTCGTCCCGGATGTCGGTGTTCTCCAACAGGAACTTGCGGGCGTTCTCCTTGCCCTGTCCCAGCTGGTCGCCTTCGTAGGTGTACCAGGAGCCCGACTTGCGGATGAACCCGTGTTCGACACCCATGTCGATCRGCGAGCCTTCCTTGCTGATTCCCAGTCCGTAGAGGATGTCGAACTCGGCCTGCTTGAACGGCGGCGCGACCTTGTTCTTGACCACCTTGACGCGGGTACGGTTACCCACTGCGTCGGTGCCGTCCTTCAGGGTCTCGATCCGCCGCACGTCGAGGCGCACCGACGAGTAGAACTTCAATGCCTTACCACCGGTGGTGGTTTCGGGGGAACCGAACATGACGCCGATCTTCTCGCGCAGCTGGTTGATGAAGATCGCGGTGGTGCCGGAATTGCTGAGCGCACCGGTCATCTTACGGAGCGCCTGGCTCATCAGACGGGCCTGCAGACCCACGTGGCTGTCGCCCATCTCACCCTCGATCTCGGCGCGCGGGACCAGAGCGGCCACGGAGTCGACCACGAGGATGTCGAGGGCGCCGGAGCGGATCAGCATGTCTGCGATCTCGAGCGCCTGCTCACCGGTGTCGGGCTGCGACACCAGCAGCGCATCGGTGTCGACGCCGAGCTTCTGGGCGTAGTCGGGGTCGAGCGCGTGCTCGGCGTCGATGAACGCGGCGATGCCGCCCGCCGCCTGGGCGTTGGCGACAGCGTGCAGAGCCACGGTGGTCTTACCCGAGGACTCCGGGCCGTAGATCTCGACGACACGGCCACGGGGCAGCCCGCCGATGCCGAGGGCGACGTCCAGCGCGATGGAGCCGGTCGGGATGACGGCGATGGGCTGACGGACACCTTCGCCCAGGCGCATCACCGAGCCCTTGCCGAAGTTCTTGTCGATCTGCGCCAGCGCGAGGTCGAGCGCCTTGTCTCGATCGTGTGCCTGTGGTGCCATCGTCGTCCCCATTCCTCGAGTCTCATCAGTGATCTGCGGTCAGGTTAGATCCGGGTACCGACAAGAACCGTGACCACCGAACATCTCCAGCATAGGGGAACGTGTGTTCGATATGTGCGGTCGGTCCGTTCGACACGCCGGATTTCTACCGGCGCTGCGGCGGGACGTCGAACTCCACGCAGAGTTCACGCCACACCTCGCGGGGTTCCCGGCCGTCCTCGATGGCTTCGGCGGCGGTCTTGCCCCCGAGACTGAGCAGCACGTGGTCGACGAGTAGTGCGTCGCCGCGCATCTGCCCGAACTCTTCGCGGACGAGTTGGTGAAATTCGGTCAGTCGCACACATCCACGCTAGCCGAACCTCGCGCCGCCCTCTTACCGCAGCGCGTCGCGGCACACCGCCACCGGATCGGCGACGTCCGCGATGCTCCGCGCGGCCCGCCGCGCGGCGTCCGTGTGGGCACCGTTCGAGAGCACCTGTTCGACCGCCGCGCGGAGTGCTTCGGCGCTCGGGGGACGCACCACGACGGCGCTCCCCTGCCGCGCGGCCCGGTTCGCGAGCTCCCACTGATCGCCGCCGCCGGGAACCACCACCGCCGGAACCCCTGCGAGCAGGGCCTTCGCCAGCATTCCGTGTCCGCCACCGCAGACGACGGCCGAGGCCTCGCGCAACATCGCGTCCTGACGGCCGAGACCTGCCCTCGCCCAGGGCGGAACCGTGGCCGGCGATCCGTCCAGTATCGACGCGATCACACGGACACCGGCCCCGTCGAGCCCCGCCAGCGTCGTCTCGAGCATGCCCTCCGCGCCGGTGAACGCGGTCGACGGAGCCACCATGATCAGGGGATCTGTGCCGTCCGGCGCCTCGATCACCTCGTTCGTCGGTTCCCACAGCAGCGGTCCGACCACGTGCGCCTCGGCGGGCCAGTCCGGCCTCGGCACCTCGAGCGCGGGGAGCGTCGCGATCAGCCGGCGCACCGGTCCCGGGTCC
>NZ_JBFUGT010000392.1:0-5285 GCF_056402775.1 Rhodococcus sp. P3_B8 | reverse complement strand
GGCGAGATGCATCTCGCCGAGCCCCTCCGCGTTACCCGTAGTGGCTGGTCAGACCGTGAAGCCGAGCGCGCGCAACTGCTCGCGGCCGTCCTCGGTGATCTTGTCGGGGCCCCACGGCGGGAGCCACACCCAGTTGATCTTCAGTTCGTTGCACAGACCGCTGCGCACGAGCGCGCCCCGCGACTGGTCCTCGATGACATCGGTCAGCGGGCACGCCGCCGACGTGAGCGTCATGTCGAGGGTCACGACATCCTCTTCCTCGGTGATTCCGTACACGAGACCGAGGTCGACGACGTTGATGCCGAGTTCGGGGTCCACGACGTCACGCATCGCCTCCTCGAGCTCCTCGAGGCGTTTCGGGTCGGTAATCGCACCCGACGCGGCAGTGGCGGTCTCGCCGCCGTGGTCGGCCGTCGCCTGGTCCGGTACGGCCGTGGCGTCCGCCTCCGGCGTCTGCGTCTCGCTCATGATGCCTGTCCTCCGATTCGAGCTGGTTCGCCGTCTTCTGTCGGAACGGCCGAATCCCGTTCGTCCACGACCCGGTCGTCCACTATCTGGACAACCGCGTCCTTGAATGCCATCCATCCCAGCAGCGCACACTTCACGCGAGCCGGGTACTTCGAGACGCCGACGAAGGCGATGCCGTCCCCGAGGACGTCCTCGTCCCCCTCGACGGTACCGCGGCTGCTGACCATCTCGTTGAATGCGGCAACGGTCTGCAGGGCCTGCTCGACGGGCATCCCGACCACCTGATCGGTGAGCACCGACGTCGACGCCTGGCTGATGGAGCAACCCTGGCCGTCGTACGACACATCCACGACGGTGCCGTCGTCGGCGAGCTGCACGCGCAGCGTCACTTCGTCACCGCACGTGGGATTGACGTGGTGGACTTCGGCGCCGAACGGTTCGCGCAGACCGCGGCCGTGGGGATGCTTGTAGTGGTCCAGGATCACTTCCTGGTACATCTGTTCCATTCTCATGCAGGAACCTCCCCGAAGAACTCCTGTGCGCGCCGCACCGCCGCCGCAAGTGCGTCGATCTCGTCGACCGTGTTGTACAGCGCGAACGACGCCCTCGCCGTGGCCGCGACACCGAAATGACGGTGCAGGGGCCAGGCGCAGTGGTGGCCGACGCGGATGGCGACCCCCTCGTCGTCGAGAATCTGACCGAGATCGTGTGCGTGGATTCCGTCGACCACGAACGACACTGCCCCGCCGCGGTCCTCGGCGGTCGTGGGTCCGATGATGCGCACACCGTCGATGGCACCGAGCGCCGCCAGTGCCGCCTCGACCAGGGTGTGCTCATGCGCCGCGACCGCGTCCATCCCGATCTCCTCGAGATACCGGACCGCTGCGCCGAGTCCGACCACCTGCGACGTCATCGGAACGCCCGCCTCGAACCGCTGCGGCGGCGGCGCATAGGTGGTGCGTTCCATCGTGACGGTCTCGATCATCGAACCACCGGTGATGAACGGCGGCATCGCGTTCAGCAGTTCGCGGCGCCCGTACAGGACACCCACGCCGGACGGGCCGAGCATCTTGTGCCCCGAGAAGGCCGCGTAGTCCACGCCGAGCGCGTGGAAGTCCACCGCCATGTGCGGGACGGACTGGCACGCGTCGAGTACCACCAGCGCGCCGACCGCGCGGGCGCGACGCACCAATTCCTCGACGGGTGCCACCGCCCCGGTCACGTTGGACTGGTGGGTGAACGCCACGACCTTGACGGCGTCGGTCAGCTCGAGCGAATCGAGATCGATCCGGCCGTCGTCGGTGACGCCGTACCAGCGCAACGTCGCGCCGGTGCTGCGCGCGAGCTCCTGCCACGGCACCAGATTGGCGTGATGCTCGAGTTCGGTGATGACGATCTCGTCGCCGGGGCCGAGGTGCCGCTCGAAGCGGTCGTCGCCGAGGACGTGAGTGACGAGATTCAGCGATTCCGTCGCGTTCTTGGTGAACACGAGTTCGTCGCTGTCGGCACCGACGAACGCGGCGATCGCCGCACGCGCATTCTCGTACGCGTCGGTGGCCTCTTCGGCGAGCTGGTGAGCGCCCCGGTGCACGGCCGCGTTACAGGTGGTGAGGAACTCCCTCTCGGCGTCGAGCACCTGGTTCGGGCGCTGTGACGTCGCGCCCGAATCGAGGTACACCAGCGGTTTTCCGTCGCGGACCGTACGCGCCAGGATCGGGAAGTCCTCCCGGATCCGGGTGACGTCGAATACGCGCACCGAGGTGGTCATCTGCTTTTATGCTCCTTGCGTTGCTGCAGCCTGGGTGAAGCGCTCGTAGCCCTTCGCCTCGAGCTCGTCGGCCAGTTCCGGTCCGCCCGACTCGACGACACGACCGCCGACGAACACGTGGACGTATTCCGGCTTGATGTACCGGAGGATGCGCGTGTAGTGCGTGATCAGCAGGATTCCGCCGTGCTCGCGTTMCTTGTACTTGTTCACGCCCTCGGAGACGACGCGCAGGGCGTCGACGTCGAGACCGGAGTCGGTCTCGTCGAGGATCGCGATCTTCGGCTTCAGGAGACCGAGCTGCAGGATCTCGTGGCGCTTCTTCTCACCGCCGGAGAATCCTTCGTTGACACTGCGCTCGCCGAACGAGGGGTCGATGTCCAGCTCGGTCAGCGCTTCCTTGACTTCCTTCACCCAGTGACGGAGCTTCGGGGCCTCGCCACGGACTGCGGTGGCCGCGGTGCGCAGGAAGTTGGACATCGAGACGCCGGGGACCTCGACCGGGTACTGCATCGCGAGGAACAGTCCGGCGCGGGCACGCTCGTCGACGCTCATCTCGAGGACGTTCTCACCGTTGAGTGTGATGGAGCCCGAGGTGATCTGGTACTTGGGGTGACCCGCGATGGCGTACGACAGCGTCGACTTGCCGGACCCGTTGGGTCCCATGATCGCGTGGGTCTCGCCGGAACGAACCGTCAGATTCACACCCTTGAGGATGTTGATCGGGTCGGCGTTCTCGTCGGTGTTCGCGACGTCGACGTGCAGGTCCTTGATTTCCAGGACCGAGGTTTCGGGGGTGGAAGCGTCAGGGGTAGACATTGTGATCCTTCGAAGAAATGGGAAGTAGTGGTCCGGCGGCGCGGGTCACACGCCGACTGCGGCGAGTTCGGCCTCGACAGCAGCCTCGRGGCGCTCGCGAATCTCGGCGACGGCGATCTTGTTGATGATCTCGTGGAAGAACCCGCGCACGACGAGTCGCCGTGCCGCGTCCTCGGGGATTCCGCGGGCGCGCAGGTAGAACAACTGCTCGTCGTCGAATCGTCCCGTGGCGCTGGCGTGGCCGGCACCCACGATCTCACCGGTCTCGATCTCGAGGTTCGGAACCGAGTCGGCGCGTGCACCGTCCGTCAGGACGAGGTTGCGGTTCAGCTCGAACGTGTCGGTGCCTTCGGCCGCGGCGCGGATCAGCACGTCGCCGATCCACACGGTGTGGGCGTCGGGCTTTCCCGAATTCGGATCACCCTGCAGGGCGCCCTTGTAGACCACGTTGGACTTGCAGTGCGGCTGCGAGTGATCCACCAGCAGTCGCTGCTCGAAGTGCTGTCCGGCGTCGGCGAAGTACAGGCCGAGCAGTTCGGCGTCGCCGCCGGGGCCGTCGTACTTGACGGTCGCGGACAGGCGGACGAGGTCGCCGCCGAGACTGATCGCGTTGTGGCGGAGCACCGCGTCACGGCCCAGCCGCGCGTGATGCGACGCGACGTGCACGGCGTCGTCGGCCCAGTCCTGGACGGCGACCACGGTGAGGCGGGCGCTGTCGCCGAGAACGAATTCGACGTTCTCGGCGAACGTGCCGCTGCCGCGCTGGTCGATGACGACGGTCGCCTTCGCGAAGGCGTCGAGCCGGATCTGCAGGTGCCCGAAGGCGACCTTGTCCTCGCCCGGGCCGGTGACCGTGATGTTGATCGTCTCGGCGACCTCGACCTCACGGCCGACCGTCACGACGGTGGCCATCTCGAAACCCGAGTAGGCCTGTGCGGCCACCCGGTCGGCGGGCACGCCGGCCTTGCCCAGCCGGTCGTCGTCACGCCCGACGGTCTCGACCTGGACGGAGTCCGGACCGGCGACGTCGACGGTGACCGTGCCGTTCGCGACGGCCGTTCCGTCGTGCAGTCCGCGGAGTCGGCGCAGCGGGGTGAACCGCCAGACCTCGTCGCGACCACCCGGGATCTCGAAGGCGTTGACGTCGAACGAGGTGAAGACCTCACCCTTGTTCTTGATCGGCGAGCCGGTGGCGGTCCGCGCTATCCGCGGATTCTCGCCTGCGACGGCTCCCGCGACTCCGAGATTCTGGACACCAGTTTCTGGCGTGGTCACTAACCCACCGCCCCTTCCATCTGCAGTTCGATCAGGCGGTTCAGTTCCAGGGCGTACTCCATCGGGAGTTCCTTGGCGATCGGCTCGACGAAGCCGCGCACGACCGTGGCCATGGCCTCGTCTTCGGTGAGCCCGCGGCTCATCAGGTAGAACAGCTGGTCGTCGCTCACCTTCGAAACGGTGGCCTCGTGGCCCATGGTCACGTCGTCCTCGCGGATGTCGACGTACGGGTAGGTGTCCGAGCGGCTGATCTGATCGACCAGCAGCGCGTCACACTTGACCGTCGACTTGGAACCGTGAGCACCCTTGTTGACCTGGACGAGTCCGCGGTAGGAAGCGCGTCCGCCGCCACGTGCCACCGACTTGCTGATGATCGTCGACGACGTGTACGGCGCGAGGTGCAGCATCTTGGCACCGGTGTCCTGGTGCTGTCCCTCACCGGCGAATGCCACGGAGAGAACCTCGCCGCGGGCGTGCTCGCCCATCATCCAGACGGCCGGGTACTTCATGGTGACCTTCGACCCGATGTTGCCGTCGATCCACTCCATGGATCCGCCGGCCTCGACCTTGGTGCGCTTGGTGACCAGGTTGTAGACGTTGTTCGACCAGTTCTGGATGGTCGTGTAGCGGCAGTGGCCGCCCTTCTTCACGATGATCTCGACGACCGCGGAGTGCAGGGAGTCCGACTTGTAGATCGGCGCCGTGCAGCCCTCGACGTAGTGCACCGAGGCACCCTCGTCGACGATGATCAGGGTCCGCTCGAACTGGCCCATGTTCTCCGTGTTGATGCGGAAGTAGGCCTGCAGCGGGATGTCGACGTGCACACCCGGCGGGACGTAGATGAAGGAGCCACCCGACCACACCGCGGTGTTCAGCGCGGAGAACTTGTTGTCGCCGGCCGGGATGACCGTGCCGAAGTACTCCCGGAACAGCTCGGGGTGCTGCTTCAGGCCCGTGT
>NZ_JBFUGT010000391.1:0-5298 GCF_056402775.1 Rhodococcus sp. P3_B8 | reverse complement strand
TCCTTGTTCTTCTCGTTGATGACGACCTCGATCCAGTACAACTCGTAGGCGGGGGCGTTGAAGACGATCTTGTCGTCGGGGACGTCGGCGAGGTCGAAGTTGGACCGCCAGCCCAGTGCCAGGTCGACGTCGGGCAGCGTGCGCGGCAACTGCGCCAGCGCGGCCTCGGTGAACTCGAACGACTTCGGGTTGTCCTTCACGTCGCGGATGGTCACGCGCGACGGGTCGACACCGTCCTTCAGGGTCAGCTGGCCGAGATCCTGCAGGGTCTGCAGTGCCTGCGCCTGATTCGACGGGTCGTCGGGGATGGYGACCTTCGCGCCCTTCGGGAGATCCTCGAGCTTGCCGTACTTCTCGGAATATCCCGAGAACTTGAGGACGTACCAGTCTCCGGCCGCATGCAGTCCGAGGTTGCCGTCCTCGTTCTGCACGCGCATCCACTCCTGATGCTGGCTGTGGTTGGCGTCGATGTCGCCCTGGGAGACCGCGAGATTCTTGAGCTTCGAATCCTCGATCTGCACGGGTTCGACGGTGATGCCGTGGTCGGGGGCGAGTTTCGCGACTTCCTTGGCGAGCTTCTCGTCCAGGATCGATCCGGCGGTGTATCCGATCTTGAACGTCGTCTGCGGGCCGTCACCTTCGGTTCGGTCGTTGCCCCCGACCGCGCCGCACGCGGTGAGGAGGAGAAGCAGTGTGGCCGTCAGTCCGCCTGCCGCCACAGCACGGGCGCGCGTCACCGAGCGGGGTCGAGTCGTCATGGGTGTTGTCCTCTGATCTGGGTGAATGTGAAGGAAGGCTCAGCGCCGGTTGGTGAGGCGGGCGGCCAGGTCGCCGACGAGCTGGATGACCTGGACCAGTACCACGAGGGCGATGACCGTCGTGATCATCACGGTGTTGTCGAATCGGTTGTAGCCGTAGGCGATGGCGAGGTTGCCGATGCCGCCTGCGCCCACCGCTCCCGCGATCGCCGACATGTCGAGGATGCCGATCAGCGCGATGGTCAGAGCGCCGATGATGGTCGGAACAGCTTCGTGGAGTTGCACTTTGCGGATGATCTGAAAGTTCGACCCGGCCGAGGCCCGGCCCACTTCCACCACTTCGGGGGGAACGTCCCGCAGCGAATTCTCGATCAGACGCGCGACGTACGGTGTCGCGGCCAGCGTCATCGGAACCGCCGCCGCCTGCACCCCGAGCGAGGTGCCGACGACGAATCGGGTGAACGGAATGATGGCGGCCATCAGCACCAGGAAGGGCAGCGATCGACCGAGGTTGACCACCCAGCCCGCCACCGCGTTGACCGCCGGGTTGGGGAACAGCCCCCGGGGCGCGGTGTTGTGCAGGATGACCGCCAGCGGAGTGCCCAGCAGGATCGCCAGGATCACCGTGATCCCGACCATCTGCACGGTCTGCTGCAGGGCGGGGAGGAACAGCTCGGGAAGTTCCTCGACCGGAGTCGAAATGGCGAGAACGACACTGTCCGGGGCGCTCATGCCGCGGCCTCCTCGGTGGTCCGCGCGGACGCGTCGTCGTCGACCCGGGTTCCGTGCAGACCCCAGGACGACAGCAGGTCGCCGACGGACGGATGCTCACCGGCCACCGAGATGGTGACCCGCCCCGCCGGGCGCCCGCCGACCGATTCCACGGTCCCGGACAGCACGCCGATCGACCGGGCGGTGGTCTTGCCGAGAAGCTCGATCCAGTTGGTGGGAACGGTGTCGGAGCCGTAGGTGACGTGCCAGAGCACGTCCCGGTCCTCCGCGGTGATGTGGGAACGATCGGGGAGGAGGCCGACGCCGAGTTCGGAGTGCGGATCGCGGAGGAGTTCGATCACCGGGCCCGATTCCACCACCCGCCCCGCGTCGAGGACGGTGACGACGTCCGCGACCTGCCGGACGACATCCATTTCGTGGGTGATCAGCRCGATCGTCAGCCCGAGGTCGTCGCGCAGTTCGCGCAGCAACGCGAGGATGGATCGCGTGGTATTGGGATCGAGCCCCGACGTTGCCTCGTCCGACACCAGGACCTTGGGAGCGAGTGCCAGCGAGCGGGCAATCCCCACGCGCTGCCGCTGCCCGCCGGACAGCTGCCGGGGGTAGAGGTCGGCCTTGTCGGACAGTCCCACCCGCTCGAGCAGCTCCGCCACCCGTGCCCGCCGCTCGGAGCGGCCCACACCGGCGAATTCGAGGGGCAGGGCCACATTCTCGGACGCCGTGCGACGGGCGAGGAGGCTCGACGCCTGGAAGATCGTGCCGATCGCGCGACGCTGATCCCGGAGCCGGCGTTCGGACAGTCCCGAGACGTCGGTGCCGTCGAGCAGAATGCGGCCCTCGGACGGGCGCTCCAGCAGGCTGATGATGCGCGACAGCGTGGTCTTGCCCGCGCCGCTCTGGCCGATCACCGCCGCGATCTGGCCGGTGCCGACGGAGAAGTCGATGTCGTGGAGCACTTCGACGGAACGGGATCCCTTCCCGAATCGTTTCGTGACGGAACGGACTTCGATCATGCTGAACCACCTGTGTCGGATGACGGCACCTCGGGTCGGCCGTCGGGACGGAAAATCCCGGCCCGCGGACGAGCCGGTGGATTCCCGAAACGATAGGCGTGGGTAAACGGAAAGTCATGCCTAAGAATCGACTTGATCAGAAGGACGGCTAGTTCTGCGCGCCCGGGTAGACCGGACGGCGGTGGGCCGGCGCCTGCGCCGGTTCGGGCAGCCGCAGCGTCGCCCGGAGCGACCGCTGCCGGTACCCGCGGGGCCGAGTCGGCCTCGGCCACGCGGCGAACCCGGCGTCGAGGTCGATGACGGTCGCGATGTGACCGTCCACCTCGGTGGCGTCGGGATCGTCGACGACGAACAGCAAGGCGCGCTCGCGCACAGCCGGCCCGTGACGGTCGACCTGGCTGCCGTCCAGCACGACGATGTCGGAAACTTCGGCGGCGGAGACGATGTCGTCGCCGTCCTGCGCCCACCACGCGACGGGAATCTTCTGCTGCGGCGGGGTGGGCACGTTGAGGGGGCCGGCGATGTCGAAGACCCCGCGGTGGTCGGCGTAAACGATCCGGTCGGAATCCGCGAAACGCACGTCGTGCGGGCGTCCACGGATCGTGTCGGCCGGCCAGCTCTCCCACAGCGTGCGGGAGGCGTGGATCGCATCGGTCGTGGCTGCGGGACTCGGCCCGGCATCGATCCACACCCCCGCCGAAGCCAGGTTTCCCGGCGCCGATCGGTCTTCCACACCGGTGAGCCAGCCGACCCGGCCGCGGCTCGTGTGATCGAGCGATGCGAGCCGGCGAGCCAGGTTGTACGGGTGGTCGAGGTGGGGAACCGCCGTGACGAACACACCGATGTCGTCGGTGGCGGCGATCAGTGCTGCGGCGGACACGCTGGGCGACAGGGCCGCGGTGGGCCGGGGAGCGGTCCGCGACACCCGCTCGACGCCGAGCAGGACGAAGTCCGCGCCCGTGCGGGTGATGAATGCGGCGAGTTCGTCGATCCGGCCGCGGCGAATGGCGTCGACGAGCAGGCGCTCACCGAGTGCGAGTCCGTGGAAGGTCCTGCTGCGCTGGATCACACTCATCGGAGGTCTCCCGTTGTCGGTTCGAGGGTCTGCTGTCGTGATGTCAAGGGGTATCTCCTGAGAAGAGGGTGGATGTCGCGAGGGTGAGGGACGTCAGTCCCAGGATCACCAGCAACATCGAGACGGACGCACTGCGCCGGAGGACGCTGGACCGCGGATCCCGCGGGTCGTACCACAGCCAGAGGGACTGTCCGACAACGAATTCGCCCCTACCTGCGTCGGACAGCGAGGCGCCGAGCGTCGATCCGGGATCGAATGTCCGCCGCTGACCGACGAACTCGTCGCTTCCGACCCGATACGAGTAGGTGATCGACGGTCGTACATCGACGACCGAGCACTCGGACCCGGTCCACGACCGGGAACTCCACAGCGCGAGGACGCCCGGAACCCCACGGAACAGGAGGAACGCACCCGCGATGATCCAGACGGTGATCACACGGGCGACGGTACGGCCCGCGTCGGTGTGTCGTACAGCCTTCTCCGCAGCGTGAGCGGAACACGGAACCTGCGCGTCTCGTTCGATTCCCGCTCCGGACATCCACGACTTCGGCAACGCGGCCAACTCCGTGCCCTGGTTCTACGACACGTGGACGGAACGCAAGTGACTGATGGTGGGGGACAAAACATTTCATGTCGCCACACGTCCAGAATCAGACTGAGCGCAACGCTCGTCCCGTGAGCGATGCTCTGGGAAGGTAACGACTATCGCGGAAAGGGGAACCGTCATGAGCCGACATTCCGTCGTCGGACTGCACGTCGACGCCGCAGTCGTCACCGAACTGCTCGACCCGAGGCAGCCGGCGCGGCGAGAAGAGTTCGGGCGCGGCATCGACGAGTCGGGAATCGACTTCGTCGTTCTCGGCGGTGACCGCCTGGACGCGGGGCAGCCGAGTCACGCGACGATCGATGYGACCGTGGCCGCCACCGTCCTGGCACGTCACACGACGTCGGTCGGACTGGTGGTGGCCGGTACTCCCGTCCGCGATCACCCGTTCAATCTCGCGCGCCGCCTCGGCTCGCTCGATCACGGATCCCACGGCAGGGTCGGCTGGCTGATCGGCTCGGGCCCGGTGGACGCGGCGGTCGATGCCGTGTCGGTGGTCCGGAAGTTGTGGGAGAGCTGGCCGGCCGACAGCATCGTCGACGACGCCGAGCGCGGCATCTTCGCGGAATCCGAGCGGATCGTCTACATCGATCATGCGGGCACGTTCTCCGTGTCGGGCCCCCTCAACGTCCCCGAGCCACCGCAGCGCAAGCCGCCCGTGTTCTGGCGCCCCGCGAACGAGGCCGAACTGGTGGCGGCGCGGCGCACGGCCGACGCCGTGATCCTCGCGGACGAGGATGCGGTGCGCCGCTATCGGGCGCACTTCGACCCCGATGCCGCCCGTGACCAGGTGGTACTGACCGACCGGCACTGGGCGCCCGGCGGCGTTTCCCCTCTGGCGACGGAGGCCGACGGTGTCGTCTTCCGAGGGGCCACCACGGCAACCCTGCCCGCCCTGCTCGACGCGGTGCGGCGGGAACCGATCCTCCAGGACCCGCGGCGCACCCTGCGTGACCGCCTGGGCTTGCAGGCGGCGGAGACCGTACTGTCCGGCGGCCGCAGCGCGTTCCCGGTCAGCTGAGCATTCCACCGAAGCCAGGAGATTCACCATGACAGCGGTATCCGAGGCCCCCGCGCCGGAGGCGGTGCGTCCGCCCGCCCGCGGCTCCGCCGAAC
>NZ_JBFUGT010000390.1:0-5302 GCF_056402775.1 Rhodococcus sp. P3_B8 | reverse complement strand
TCTCAGCGCGATACCACCGATCTCCAGGCCCGCGATGTGCTGTTGATGTTCGACGGCACCTTCCACGACCCGCGGGATCCGATCGGGCGAACGGTGTTCGCGATGTTGTCGACCACCTTCGCCGAGTTCGAGTCCGGCCTTATTCGTCTGCGCACGATGGAGGGCAATGCCCGCCGCAAGGCTGCAGGCGGTTTCGCCGGCCGCAAACCACTCCTCAACCCTGCACAACAGTCGAACTCTACGACCTGCAGACCGCGGGGCACTCCGTCGCAGAGCTGACAAAGCGCTTCAATCTCAGCCAGCCAGGCCTGTACAAGTACCTCACCCGCGAGAAGGCCCGACGGAACGACGCACCCACCTCCACCGCGGACCACTGAGCGCGACGCCACCAGCTGGCATAGGGGGCAAGTCAGCGCGGAGCGGTGTCGCGGCAGCACACGTACTTTTTCCATGAACGCGTGCATGCATTAATGCACTCACGCATTCAGTGGGCGCCGAGGCCGATACGGAGCACTCAACAGTGATGACGAGGGAAGCAACGTGTGCAACACGGGCCCGTGCGACTGCAACAGGCGAAATCTCTGCCCTTCGGTGTGCAACGGTCAGTGCAACGATTGCGTGCGCCTAAGTTCTGCACCCCTTTCCGGGGGCCGTTGACTCTGCACGCCACAACACAGGCTGAGCAACGACCTCGTTCGAGCACGCACTGCCGTCGCAGCGGAACGTCTCCACCGTTAACGCATGCATGAATGCATGAATTAACTCACTCATGCTTTCTGACTCGCCTCCCGGCGAGTCGTATCCCGGACTGCCAAATCTCGACCCGACGGGATACGGCCCGCATCTCCACGCTAAACCACCCCCGGACTGACCTCAATGGCCAGTTCAGGGCCGATTTTTCGTCGTGCCGGACCATCGCCGCGCCCGGCTACGGCCATGTCTTGGGACCTCGTTGCAGTGGGCCTCGTGTTCGTTGCGCTGGGTTGCACGGAAGGATCAGCGCGCCTAAGCGGTGCGCCCGCCGGGGAAACAACGGCGTGCAACACCGCCCACTGCGACTGCAACATGCAGCGTCCGCATGTGCATCCTCGTCGTATATCCCGCTGACCAGGTTCCCGCCATCTAGGATCGTCCGTCCTTGCATATGACCACATCGCGCCTCCTTGCTCTGGTGGTAGGCGGGCACCTGGTTTCGGATCGGCTCGAAATCGACCCGCGAGCGCCCCTAGTTGTTGATCACAACCCTGTGCATTCCAGACAGGATGTGGAAGTTCTCAGGGCGGCGCATCGTCTGTCAGCGCACCGGTTCCTCGACAGGAAGGTCGGCGGCCCGCCCCTCTCGTTGCCGGCGCCGGATGTGCCGTCTGCGGTCGTTCTCGGACATCCCGCCCCACGTTCCGTACGGTTCGGCAACGGCCAGGGCGTACTCGCGGCATTCGGTGAGCACCGGGCAGTCCTGGCAGACGCGCTTGGCGTGCGCTTCGCGCCGCGCCCGGTCCCGACCACGCTCCCCCTCTGGAGAGAAGAACAACGACGACTCGACGTTCCGGCACGACCCCAGGAGGCGCCAATCTCCACGATCACGATCACGATCACGATCACCGTCGACGGGCAGTCGGGTCCGTGGCGTACCTTCACGGCGGGAAGCCGGCACAGTGCTCGGCGCACGAGCGGATATACAAGTCATCGGATCGGTCTCACTCATCTCACTCACGGGTATTTGCGGACCTGTCACCGCGGTAACCCTTTCGCAAACAACATCTTTCACAATCAGTCCGGACGGTCTCTTCAAGTTCAGGTGCCCAGCCAGAACCTTCGACGAGCGACGGTGATCATTCGCTCGACCAAGCGGCCGCAGYGGTGCCGGCGCGGCGACGTCGAGATACGCGACCAGTGCCCGACAGAACGCTGCGGTGTCCATCCCGAAATCGGTTCTGATCACCTCGGGAGGGCCGCCGCCGTGGGCGCACCAACGTGGGGCCTCACACCACCGGGAGGGGCGACCCCTCGACGCCCCACCGGTAAATTCCAGCCGTCTGTTGATCACTCCGAATCAAACTAGAACCGCAGGGCGTCGGCATGTCCGATTGTGAAACACACGCCTGTGACACCGGGGGCGCGTGTGCGTTCGATCGACGGCTTGATGCCAGCATCAGTTAACGCATGCATGCATGAACTAACTCATGCATGCCGGTGTGGTCCGATGAGACTGTCGAGGTAGGCGACCTGGGCTTCGAGAGCTGAACGGATGTCGTCGATGTCGTCGCGTAGCGCGGAGACTATCACTAACCGCCAGAGGGGAGCCGACGCTCCATCCGACCACAGAATCGACAAAGGAACACCGATAATGACTACAGACCTGAGCCCAATTCACCCCGGCGAGATCCTCCGCGAGGACTTCCTCGAGCCGTTCGGCATCACGCAGAACCGCCTAGCCACGATCATCGGTGTTCCGCCCCGACGGATCAACGAGATCGTGCTCGGCAAGCGGTCGATCACCGCAGACACCGCGTTGCGGCTGGCCAAGGCGTTCGGCAACAGTGCGCAGTTCTGGCTCAATATCCAGGACCGCTACGAGCTCGATCTTGCGGCCGACAAGATAGGCGACGCCCTCGCCAAGATCACGCGTCTCTCGGCGTAGAGAGGCAGAAGGGGACCGTCGGTGTGATTGCCCGCCGCACCGGACGGAACGATCACCGGGATGAATCGTTCGAAGGCTGAGCCACGCCGGGCCTGGAAGGCCGGCCAATGCACCAACGGCATCAGCTCCGGGCAGCGGTCCTGGCCTGGCCTTGCCGATGATGTTTGACCGTGGAGTCGCAAGCACTGCGCCGCCGGCGTTGTGCGTTCGAGAGATGGGAATCAGCGATGTACATCGGGTATGCACGAGTGAACACCGACACCCTCGTGGTGACCAAGTTGGATCGCCTGGCCCGTTCGTTGCCCGATGCCCGGGACATCGTCGACGAGCTGACGGCTCGGCATGCGTGCGTGCAGATCGGTGCCTCGTTGCATGATCCGACTGACCCGGTCGGTCGCCTGCTATTCAACGTCCTGGCGATGGTCGCCGAGTTCGAGGGCGACCTGATTCGGGCACGAACGCGGGAGGGGATGCGGATCGCGAAGGCGAAGGGACACCTGAAGGGCAAGAAGCCGAAGCTCAATCCACGCCAGGAACGGCACCTGGTCGAGCTTCACGCGTCAGGCGAATACTCGACTGCCGAACTGGCTGAGGTTGGCCGGTCGACGGTGTACCGGGCGATCGAACGCAGCGCCCACCGTGACGGCGCTCTCTCAGATTCCAGCACCTAGCGACCAGCAAAAACGCCAGCCGCACCGGCGGACGTTCAGCTAACGGGACTGCTAAGTCCAAGGCCTAAATGGATTTCTGGACGCGTCGTACGTCGTCTTCGTCCAACGCTGAAATTGTCATCAATCGCCACGCCCACCGATCGTCCGACCATTCGGTTGAGTGTGGGTATCGCTGCGTGAGTTGACGATCGAGCAGTGTGGGTTGCGCGCCGAGGGGCCACCGAGCCAGTGAGGCGTGTCCGTTCACGTGGAGGCTCATCACAAGTTCACCGGTGTCAGGGTCTCCGCTGATCGGAGTGAAGGACACTCCGGTCGGCCAGTACCGTGGGGTTGCACCTTCAGCCATTTCGTGGACTTGTCGGAGGTGCTCGGGGTCCCGGCTTCTTTCCTTCACTGTCGGCGGTGCGATAGCACCTTCCCAATCGAATACCTCATCGGGCAGGTTTTCGTAGGTGTTGACGTCGGTCAACTCGGCGTAGAGCTTGTCGCTGGAAGATCCCGTGCGGAGGATGAGTCCTGTCTCGTCGTCGATGACGAACTCGATGTTCTCCTCGTGCGACGTCGAGTTCATGATCATTGACCACGCGCGCCGGCCATTCACATAGGTTTCGATGGGGGACCTGGCGGGTGTTGTGTTCTTACTGAGGGTGGAGGGCGAGAGGAATGACTCGGGTCCTACAAACAAGAGAGGACTGATTGGTTTCAGGAGGTGAAGTTGGATGTGACCTGTGTTTCGATGCATCTCACCGTCACGCCAACTGAACGCGAGTTCGCCGTTTCGGATCAAGATCGGCTGACCCGATCTTTCGATACGCCATTGGTTACCGGGTCCGTGCCAGAATTCCCATGTGCCCTCGTCGACGTCGCCCGTGCGAGCGACGTATCGGTAGCTCAAGGCCGCCGAGGTATAGAGCATGTCGCTGGCCGCATGACGGCCCATCAACTCGACCCACGATGGAGTGCTTACGGTCATACTCTGCAACGATACGGTCGAGAACCTATGTCTGGTCGCAGGAGCGATCGTAGACCGGTCATCGATCCGCTTTCGGGACGAGCGCCTGACCCTTCCGGTGCGCGCTGGGCGTCGATCTCGTCCCGGTGCAGGTTCCGCTAACGGCGAGTGCTGCGACACTGTGGCCAAAGGGTGGGGATATTCGACAATGTCGTCCTCGGGGATTGGCGCAGGTATACAAGCGCTCCGCACGTCGGGTCATCGACGATTGTCCGGTGTTCAACTTCCCGAGCTTCGACGCCTGCGTCACAGCCCGCGGAGAGAGACGCACCGCTGAATCAGGACGCCCGGGGTGTCATCCGAGACCCGCATCAATTCCAAGCGCGCCGAGTTCGTGACGGCAATCCATTGCACTGCGGTCGGAATGTTCGGCGACCGGGCTCCTCGACCAGTTCGCGTCGGCCCTGAGCACGACCACCCGATCTTCATACAACGACCCGAAACCGAAGGAACCAGAATGAGCCGCTCCGACACCACCGAGACCATCATCGAGTTCGAGCGACTGAGCGAGACACTCGAGGGCCGCCGTCACCGCACCTTCCTGCGGGCCAGGAGCCGGCGCCGCGTCGACGGCAAGGTGGTGCTGATCACCGGTGGGGCCCGAGGCATTGGTTCGGAGACAGCGAAGGCACTCACGGCCAAGGGCGCGCGGGTGGTCGTCACCGATGTCGACGCTGCCGCTTTGTCGGAGGTCGTCGCCGAGATCGGCGCGGACAAGGCCGTCGGTGTCGTCGCCGACGTCTGCGACCTCGCGGCGATGGAGGCGGCGGTGGCCCGGGGCGTCGAGAAGTTCGGTGGTATCGACCTGGTGCTCGCCAACGCCGGGATCGCCAGCTACGGCTCGGTACTCGGGGTGGATCCGGCCACGTTCAAGCGTGTCCTCGACGTCAATCTTCTGGGCGTGTTCCACACGGTGCGGGCGGCGTTGCCGTCCGTCATCGAGCGCAACGGCTACATCCTGGTCGTCTCGTCTCTGGC
>NZ_JBFUGT010000389.1:0-5343 GCF_056402775.1 Rhodococcus sp. P3_B8 | reverse complement strand
GCGATGGGTCGCAACAAGCGGAGCTTGCTGCGGGCAGCGCTGCGTGCGGAACGGGCGTCCGAGGCGTCGATCGCCGCGATCACGTCGTCCAGCAGCGGCCCGGTCGGCATCGGCGTCGCCACGATGTCGGCGCGCCAATTGGTCAGCAGAAGCGCGAGCTCGTACTGCTCCGGCGAATCCGTTGCGACGGGACCGCCGCCGGCGATCGCGTCGATCAAAGCGTCGTCACGGCGCACTGCCGCGACGTCCACCGGTGCGTCGTCTCCTGGGAGATCGGCATCGGGATTGCCGTTGCGCTTGATGCCCCTAGCCAAACCTCTCACCTGCCCTCGTCACCCGCGCCGGCTCGTGTCGAGCCGCGCGGACAGCTCCCGCGGTACTACCCACGGCCGCGGCCGTATTCTCGGCTGACGTACCGACCACGAGGCGGAGGATCAAGCAGTTCGTTCATCTGCCTGCTCGCGTTTTGAGTCCAGCGCCCGCTGTTCGGGTCCGTCATCGTTGACTACGACATCTAGTACGTCGGTAACGGGCTCCGACTTGTTACCGCATGGCAGGGAAGAGCGACACAAAATCGGAACCATGCGCGTCGGTTGTGGGTTTCCCGGTGTTGTCCGCACGCCGTCGGTTGCCGCAGGACCACACCCCTCCTCTGTGGGCCGACCCCGGCGCACTCGGGCGGTCCTGAGGCCCTGGGCCGGGGTCGACGTTTCTGCAAGGACATCGTCTTCGGGGTGGACGATCCTCCTAGGTGGATTATCCCACCGGTGGCCGGTACTCGGCGAGGCCCAGCTCTCGGTGGCGAGGATCCCCTGGGGCGCTCAGCACGGTGATCACCCGTGCAGAGCCACGAGAGGGTAGCGAGAGGGTGGTCGCGGACCGGATCGCGTCGTGGCGGCGAAGGTACCGTGGTCGGCAAGGGGATGTGAGATGAAAGTGACGGTTTCATGCCTTCCGGCGGCACGGCGAACGTGGGGAACCTTCCCTACGAATTGACGAGTTTCGTCGGCCGCCGTCATGAGATCGCCGAGATCCGCCGTCTACTCTCCGTGTCGCGGCTCGTGACGTTGACCGGTGTGGGGGGTGTGGGAAAGACCAGGCTCGCGCTGCGGGCCGCCGCCGATTCGTCTCGTGCGTTTGACGACGGTGTGTGGTCGGTCGGGTTGGGGGAACTGTACGACCCGGGCGCGGTCGTCGACGCGGTGCTGTCGGCGTTGAACCTGCGCGAGGGGCCCGGCGCCCCGGAAACGCAGCTCGTCGAGTATCTGACGCCGCGGAAGCTGTTGCTCGTGCTGGACAACTGCGAGCACCTCGTCGGCCCGGTCGCAAACCTCGCGGAAACCCTTCTGCGCAGTTGTCCGGACGTGCGGATTCTCGCGACCAGCCGGGAGCCGTTCGGAATCGGGGGAGAGGCCGTGCTGCGGGTGCCGCCACTGACGCTGCCGGAGGCGAGGCAGCGGTCGGTGGCCGGCGGGGGGCTCGGCCATTACGAGGCGATGACCCTGTTCACCGAACGCGCGGCGACGGCGGTGCCGGGCTTCGAGATCACCGAGAGCAACGAGGGCGTGGTCGCGGCGATCTGCCGGCGTCTGGACGGTCTGCCGCTGGCGATCGAGTTGGCGGCGGTGCGGCTGCGGGTGATGTCGGTCGAGCAGATCCTGCACCGGTTGACCGACCGCTTCACCTTGCTGACGACGGGTAGCCGCGGGGCGCCGTCCCGCCAGCAGACTCTCCTGGGGAGTATCGACTGGAGCTACGACTTGTGCACCCGGGTGGAGCGGGAGATGTGGGGACGGCTGACGGTGTTTGCCGGCGGCTTCGAGCTCGACGCGGCGGAAGGGATCTGTTCCGGCGGTATGACGCCGGAACAGGTTGTCGACGTGGTGGCGTCGCTGATCGACAAATCGATCCTGCTCCGGGAGGAGACGGGAGGTGCGGCGCGGTACCGGATGCTCGAGACGCTGCGTGACTACGGGGTGGAACGGTTGCAGGAGACCGGCGAATTCGCATCATTGCTGCGGCGGCACCGGGACTGGTACGCACACCTGGTGCTGCGGGCGGAGTCCGATTGGATCAGTTCGCGGCAGCTGTCCTGGACCCTGCGCCTCGACGCTGAGCAGTCCAACATCGTTGCGGGTCTGCAGTTCTGCCTGACCGGCCCGCACGAGGCGAACGCGGGGATTCGGATGGCGGGCGCGATGTACCCGTACTGGCGGGGGCGGGGCAAGCTGCGCGAGGGGATGCGGTGGCTGGCGCAGCTTCTCGCGGTGCGCGGCGACGAACCCGGGCTCGAACAGATCACGGCGTTGTACGTGCTCAGTGTGCTGTCCGGGCTGCACGGCGACGCGGACGCGTCGGCAATCTATGTTCAGCGCGGCAGTGCCCTGGCGGCGCAGCTCGGCGATCGCACCGCCGCGGCACTGATGGACGATGCCGCCGGCCAGCACGCACTGATCACCCTGGATGCCCGGGCAGCGTGTGAGCACTTCGAATCCTCGCTCGCAGTATTCCGAGACGACGGCAACGTGCTGTACATGATCTGGTCCCTGTCCGGGCTCGCGGCGGCCAGTGACGCGGCCGAAGACTGGGCGCGGAGCGAGGAGTGTCAGCGGGAGATGCTTGCGCTGACCGAATCGCGCGGCGAGTTCATGTACCGGGGCTGGGCGCTGTGGGGTGCCGGGATGGGGGCGTGGCGGCGCGGCGAGTATTCCGGGGCGAAAGAGCTTGTCATGCAGGGGCTGCAGCTCGCCCGGTCGGTGGATGACCGCACCGGCGGCGCGGGGTGCATCGAGGTCCTGTCGTGGATCGCGGTGGATGAGGGTGCTCCTCGGCGGGCGGCCACGCTGATGGGTGCCGCTGAGGGCMTCGCGCGGGCCGGCTGCAGCCCCAGCATCCTCTACCCGAGGCTGCTCGTCCACCACGACCGGTACGAGGAGAAGGCCCGCGGGGCGATCGGTGACCGCGCGTTCGAGGCGGAGTTCGGGCGCGGTCTCGGGATGCGGTTCGAGGAGGCCGCCGGGTACGCCCTCGACGAGAGAGGTACGACCGCCGCGGCGGTCGGACCGGGGTCGACGACTCTCACGCGGCGGGAGCGGCAGGTCGCCGAGCTCGTCGCCGAGGGACTGACCAACAGGGCGATCGCCGACAAACTCGTCATTTCCCAGCGCACCGCTCAGGGCCACGTCGAGCACATTCTGTCCAAACTGGGGTTCACCTCCCGGACTCAGATCGCGGCCTGGGTCATCGAGCGCAGGCAGGGCGAGCCCTGATCGTTCACGCCACCCGGGTCCACGGAACAGGTTCCGGCGCAGGTCGTTCGGCCTCGCATGGAGGGCGGGGTCTTACCGCGGGGCTCCGGTGGGGTGGGTCAGGGGTTGACGGGCTCGGGCTCGGGTGGAGCTGCTAGTGCGGTGCAGGGGAGCCGCCACTTTGGTAATCACGCGTAAGAGGGGCTTGCTTCTCACCACCCCGATTTCATTTGCCCGGGCACGTTGCGCACCACTGGCGAACGGTGGTGTTGCTGCAGATCGCTCTGGTGGGCGCTGAGCGTCACGAGTCGCGTTTTCATGCGGGTTCTCAATCCGACTGGCAGGGCCCGATGCGATAGCGCCCCAGCGCTGGGGCGCGAGTCGCCGGCTGTCGGACTCGCTGCGAACTTGGGATTGGCGGAGACGTGACACGGAGGGGCAGCGGACAGTATGTGACGGTTTGAGCATTGGCGACGCGGCTGGGCTTCCGGGCGAGTGCGACGGTGAGAACCGGATGCTGGACATACTCATCACGGGTGGGTGGAGCGGTAGCGGGCGGCTTTGGCTTGGTTGCCGCAGGTCTTCATGCTGCACCAGCGGTGACGGCGGCTGCGGGAGAAGTCGATGAAGAACCAGCCGCAGCTGTCGCAGGCGCGCACTCCTTGCGGTGGTGGGGCGAGCACGAGGGTGATGGCGCGCAGCGCCAGGATCGTGAACACGCCCTCAGCGGCCAGTGGAGTCATGGAGCCGTCAAACGAAACGGTGATGGTGTCGCTGCCGCGACGGGCGGTGCCGAGTAGCCGTGCGAAGGCGTCCGCGGGGATTGTGTGGCCGTCCTTCTGCGCGTCGAAGACTGTCCAGAACAGCGCACGCAAAGCGCGAGCCTCCTTCAGGGCGGCCGCAATGTCGGCGGAGGCGCGTTCCGGAGGACCCATCGCAGGTAGCAGGTGGACCCGGTCGAGCCAGGTGGCGAGTGCTTCGGCGCGCTCGGCAAGGGCGCGCATGGCGGCCTTGTTGCAGTTGCTCTTGTTCTCCATCCACTCGGCGATGCTCAACCGCCAGTGCATGCACCAGCAGCCGCCGGCACCGCCGCGCGCGCCCATGACGGTCTCGAAGTCGTCCCAGGTATCCGCCGCAAGCTGTCGAACCGAGAGCCACGCCGCCGGGGCGTTCTACCGCATCGTCGATCGGTAGAGGATGGAGCGGGTCAGCCCGGTCTTGGTCGCGTCCTGGAAACAAACCACCACCGGGGACAATCCGGCCGTCAGGCGTCGGGCCCGATCCAGTCGGTGACGGGCAGAGTTTGTCACATGGCTTCATGAATGATGTCTGGCCGATCGTGCATGCGGAGCGTGTGGCGCTGATCGATGACCTCACCGACCTCACCGACGACCAGTGGGACCACCCCTCACTCTGTGGTGACTGGACCGTGCACGACGTCGCTGCACACTTGATCAACAACGCGAAGACCACCCGCCTCGGTATCGTGCGCAACATGGCCCGGGCGCGCTTCAACTTCGATCGCCAAACCGCCCAAGGCGTCGAACGCGAACGCGGCGCCACACCCCGCCAAACGCTCGCCCGGCTTCAGCAGGTCGCAACACGTACGTCGACGCCGCCGGCACCGCTCGACAGCAGACTGGTCGAAGAGGTCGTCCATGGCGAAGACATCCGACGGCCGCTGGGCATCATCCGTGTATATCCGTTGGAGGCGGTCGTGAGATCGTTGCGGTATCAGGCGCGCACCCCGGTATCCCTGGGCGGTGCGAAGCAACTCATTGCCCCGGTCCAGTTGCGGGCCACCGACGCAGACGTATCGATCGGTGATGGCCCAGAAGTTGTCAGCGGTCATGTAATTCCCCAGGTTGAGGGGTTTGTCCGTCACGTAATTCCCCACCCCGCCGTCACGTAATTCCCCACCCCTGGGGCGTGTCGGCCGGGGGTTCGGGTGCTGCTGCAGGTTCGCTCCTGACTGGGTCACCGACAACGGGGCCCGGGAAGGGGCCTGACGGTGGCGAGGAGAACGTGGACGATGATCGATCTGATGGAGTTGTTCCGGCATTGGCATGCCGGCCGGTCCCAGGTGCCAGGTGCA
>NZ_JBFUGT010000388.1:0-5346 GCF_056402775.1 Rhodococcus sp. P3_B8 | reverse complement strand
CACCGAGTGGGTCCCGGGTAGTCGTTGCCAGCGTGCGGTGGTCGCTCGGAGCGACTTCGTCATAGCGCTTATCGATTGCCTCAACATAGAAACCGAAAGCCTGGACGACCACGCGCATATCCACGTCGATCGCGTCAGTCACGGGTTTGCCCAAGTCCCTCGAGCCCCAGCGACCTCCTCTCGGTGTTACTTCACGAGCCGAGCCAGACACTGCAGATTGCGTACCGAATGCCACGAGGAGGTAGTCGAGTCGACGATAAGCTGCACGCGACCGCCTACGGTCTCGACGGCGTCGTTGAGGCGATCAAACACGGAAAGGTCGACCGACGTGCTGATTACCCGGGCGGATGTCACGTCCCGTGCCGAGGCCACTGGAGTGAGCCGGGCACACGAAGCTGTGTGACCGGCTCCGCTGTATCACCCGCAAGCGCAAGTCGTCGCCTCCACCGCACCACGACATGACCACGCCCAGCGTCCGAGAAGACCTTGGATACTATCCGAAACCGAACCAGGGCTCTTCAGACGCCGCACTCGGCGACAGGGTGATCGCCTACTCCGCCGACAGTGGCGGTCCATCGCCTACCACCGAGCAGCCCAATCGCATTGGTCAGTTCGGAACAGGTGCTCCCGTCGGTGCGGTCACGACACGCGGATTCGGCAGCGCGGACCGGTCGACAGCGAGACCTTCTTTGTAGATCGCCGCGATATCGCTTAGATTCTCGCTGTCGACAAGTGGATCCGCATTCAGAAGCACGAGGTCGGCGACCTTGCCCACCTCGACTGTACCGATCGTGTCGAGCTTGTTGTAGGCGTCGGCGACGTTGTGGGTGAGAGCCTGAATGGCTCCCATGGCGCTCAGCCCCCTTGTACGCAAGGCTTTGACCCAGGTGAAGTGGTCGGCCCCCAGCRTCCAAGGCCTGTCCTCGTGCAGCTCTTCACCCAGATCCTGCATCACGTCGTGAGATGTACAGCCAGCGTCGGTAGCAACCATTACGTTGGCTCCTGCGTCGATGAAGTTTCGCTCGTTCTTCTGATGTTCGGGACTGTTCATCGCTCCAAAGAAGTTGCCGTGAGCAAGAAGCCGGCCGGAGTAGTCATCGGTAAGGGGCTGGATTCCCACACCGATCCTCTTTTCCGCGATTCGCCGCACCAATTCGTCCGGTATCACCTGGTTGTACGTCCAGGTTGGATGGATCATGACGTCGACATCGACATCGGTCGCCAACTCAAGGGCGGGGACAGCTAGGGTGTGCGAAAGGAAGGGCAGACCGGCAGCACGGGTGTCCTCCGCCATCATCCGGACCCACTTCTCGGGGAAGGTGTGGTAGGTTCTCAACGCCACGGGGTTGAGGTGCGCGGTGAGGTGGTCGCTGATGGCGACCTTGACCATGTCGACACCGGATTGAACATAGTCCCGGAACCGTGCGCGGAACTCGCGTTCTTGCAGCAGTGTCAGGTCGGCACCGACACCGGCGGCGAAGAGCTCGTCAATTCGATTTGCGAATGTCGGCGAGATTGACTGCCGTGCAGCGAAATTGAAATCAGGACTGAAGGGCCCACCCATGCCTACGATGTTCCCGGCCGCGAAGATCCGGGAACCGATCGTTGCACCTGCGTTGATCCGATCCCGGGCTTCGAGCACCGGATTACGAGCGTCCCAGGTGTCGAACACAGTCGTCACACCGTTGCGGAGGGTCAGTTGAGCCCCCTCCTCGATGACCTTCACGAACGACCCCTCATATCGGGAAAGGTACTCCACACCGCCTATGCCCATCATCATGATGCCGTCGAGGAGGTGGATGTTTCCGTTAATGTAGCCAGGGAGCAACCATTTGCCGGCGGCATCAATGACTTGCGGTCCCGCGCTGGTGTCGTACTGCGACGATGGGACGATGCGGGTAATCGAGCCGTCCTCGACGACAACGGTCGTGTTCTCGGCCGGAGTACCTCCACGTCCATCGATCAGCGTGACTCCGGACAGTGCAAAGTTGGACATACTGTGACTTCCTCTCTCATCTGTGCGACAGAGATCCTGGCGCACAACTCAATGTGGCGACGCCGGTGTGAACACCTCAATCTGCCCCGGTGCCGATGCGTTCCCTACCGACTGCTTGGATATGCGGTTCTGTAAATCCTCCCCGGTGACTGAAGTCAGGCACCCAAYTCGACCGGTTCAACAACGTTGGTACATAACAGGCATCCAGCAATCGTCCGCCTCGACTCCGTTCGCTGTGCTCGGGCGATCGCGAATCGATGGATCAGCTCCAAACACGCTTGCACGGCAGGCACCCGGCGAAGACTGTCCCCCAACGTCACGATGTCCTCGTCGGCCGCACTGCGTCCCGCACCCACGTTGTACCTCAGATCTGAGAGTCGCTACCGCAATCCATTTGTTCGACCGCGGAAAGCTTCGGCGGATGGAACCGATGTTGTATCGGTCGAAACTCGCCGGGGATGTCGATACCGCAGTTGTGGAAGTGCCTCCAGAGTCACGTAACCCGGAGGCGCGGAAAGTACATCGGGAATACGATTGACGAGCGTGGCGCATGTAGTCCAACTCGTCGGCACTTTCTCGTTGCGCAGGTTCAGCTCGGGTTCACCGAAAATCGTCCAGTCGTTATAATCCGCATTATCAGGGCCATAAACCATCCCAGTCATCTCGATCGTGAGCACGACACCCTCGTCGGTGCTCAGGGTGTCAATATCGGTGAAGCCAAGAACCGAGCCCTTGCGAATTACAGTATTCAAAGCCCTGCACTCGGTGTCGGCATCTGCGATCACAGGTTTCGTTTCGCCGCTGGCGTCGCGCGGATTTAGTCCAGCCACAACCGCAAGTTGCTCAAGGGCATTGCGCCCGAATGTTGGTGGACGGGAGGCACCGGCCAACCACTGCTCGAACTCTGCCATGCTGGACCCAACCTGTTGGTCTCGGGCGAGCTCAGCTCCGAAATCGTCTACGTTCCAACTTGCTTTACCGACGACGCGCTGGATCCGGTGCGCGGTTCCCATGAGTACCGACACCAGATTGACCCAGTACCCGTCCTGGTGGCCAGTGCCGGTGATCGTCACGCCGGCTTCACGTGCTGCCTTGTCCAATAGTTCGGTTTCATCAGGCGACGTCCGTCGCGAGAACATCAGCTCCTCAGAGAGCGTGATCACATTCGCTCCAGCAACAAGACATGCCATCGCCGGCTCGAACATGTCTTCCATGTACGAGGCAATTGTCATGACCACGAGATCCGGTCGCGTATCCGCGAGTACTAATTCGATGTCCTTTGCGACTGTGACGCCGAGCTGCTTTCCAAGGCATGCGACATCGCCGATGTCTCGGCCGATCTTTTGCGGACTACGAGCAACTGCTCCAACCAGTTCTGCCCCGTGTTCGTCGAGCATCCGCGCAACGAGCGATCCCATCGAACCCAAGCCGTACATGACGACCCGAGTCTGGGTTTGGGCCAGAATGGGTGCGGTGGATTCCGAAGAAGCCTGACCAATCATCGATTTCTACTTTCCGTTTACGGGCTTATGTCAAGTGAACCGGCTGTGTGACCGGGAAATGCGCAACGGCCTCACTGGCGACCAGCGCGATCAGAAACTGCCCCACGTCGGCGATCAGCGGACTCCAGATCATCCGCGAACCAGTAGTTGCCAGCGCGTAGGTGAACAGCGCACATCTTCCGACCGGCGGGAACTAGGTGAGTCCGGGGACAAGTTTGCCGACAAGCTCATCTCACGTTTGAATTCGGTCTCCAACCTGAGCGCAGCAACCTGAGCATTGTCGTTCAAGGAGTTGCTTTCGCTCGACTGGCTGTCACCGGACGGCGAGGTAGGTAGTGAGGTCACTGACGTCTTCCTTTGGAAGTGGAGATACGGGTCAACGGACCCCTGGCCTAGTAACGTGGGGCTCGTCACACCCGTCAAACGTATAGGTTAATAGTTCATAGTTCAATGGCTGCGGGTTACGTTTGTGTTATTGGCGCCGGTGGCCAAGAGGAGACAGTGCAGTCGCGCGACCGGGAGTGAACTCTGAGTCGCGCCGGGGACATTGGGATGACCTCACAGATTGACCTGTGTTCTCGCTGCCGAACGCCGAAATCTCCACGGCGGATCGCCTACCCCCTGCACATGTCCCGATCCGCCATCGAAAGGTCCTGCGCCGCGATCGGATGCCGAGTTTGGCCCACCTCGACCAGTCCACAGGCCTTCCCCTTCGCCGACCACCAACCCGCCGCTGCATGACACACCGGGTGAGCTGGTCCAAGTGGATATCAGAAATTCGGCCGCATCCCCGACGGTGGCGGACAACGCAGGTTTGGGCGGATCATCGGCAACCGTCACAACAAGAGGAAGGGCCGCGGTTACGCCTTCCTGCACCATGCGGTCGACGACCGTTCCGGCTCGCCTATTCCGAGTCGCACTCCGACGAACGCAAGGAGGTAGCCGCCCCGATCTGGGGAGGGGCTCGCAGCTTCTTCGCCGAACACGGTATCGAGGTGCGGACCGACAACGGTTCCTGCTATCGCTCACACTGCTTCGGGGCGGCGCTCGGTCCGAACGTCAAGCACCGCTACACCCGCCCATATCGTCCGCAGACCAATGGAAAGGTAGAGCGATTGAACCGGACGTTGGCCGCCGAAGAGGGCATACGCCCAGATGTATCTGTCGAGGCCCGCTCGACGAAATACCGTGAGGCTACCCCTCGGAGTGGACACCCCTGACGCTGGTTCCAGTGGAGAGCCAGTAGGCATGTCGACGTGGGACGTCAGCCGCTGTATCCGGAGGATTTCCGGAAAGACGCTGTCGCGCTGTACCGCGCGGCCGATGGCAAACGCACGTACGCAGTTTCCCGTACGTCGTTGAGGTGTATCAATACGACGAGACTCGCAACGAGTACCGAGTGGAGTTCTGAGACGAGACCCTCCGACAGTACATCCGGAAGCGGAACAACCAGTTACCGTTCCCCACACGGAAGCGGATCGCGCTGCAGTTCCTCTACGGCATCAACTACCTTCACAGCGAAAGGTTGCTCCACCGGGACATCAGTCTCCAGAACGTACTGGTGGAAGTCTTCGACCGCGGGGCGGTACTGGTGAAGCTCTCCGATTTCGGTCTGGTCAAGGACACGTCCTCCGAATTCACCCGGACGAAGACGGAGATGCGAGGAACCATCCGTGACCCAATACTCCACAACTTCAAGGACTACAACGTTCTGAACGAGGTGTACTCGATTGGCTGGGTACTCTCCTACATTTTCACCGGCAAAGAGTCACTGAAAACGGGTACCGACGAGGTGAGCCGGATCATTCAAAAGTGTGCCACGCTCGAGACCGCGCAGCGTTACCAGAC
>NZ_JBFUGT010000387.1:0-5401 GCF_056402775.1 Rhodococcus sp. P3_B8 | reverse complement strand
ATCCGGGAGCCGCCACTCCGACCGAGGCGTTTCGCGCCGTCGGTGCGGGAGCGCGCAGCATCAAACTGTTCCCCTCCGACTCGGTCGGGACAGCCGGGATGCAGGCCTGGCGGGCGGTCCTGCCGACGGAAGTCGAATTGCTCCCCGTCGGCGGCGTCGACCGCACCAACCTCGCCGAGTGGGCCGCCGCGGGAGCGGGCGGTGCGGGACTCGGAACCTGCCTGTACCGGCCCGGGGACGGCGCCGACACCGTCCGCGACCGCGCCCTCACCCTGATGAACATCTGGTCGGCCGAAGCCGCCTGAACCGACACCCACGACCACCGGGGCCACCACCACAGCCCCGCACAGGAGGACTCATGAAGATCACGTCACTCACCACGTACGCCGTACCCCCCAGGTGGCTGTTCCTGCGGATCGAGACGGACGACGGCGTGGTCGGCTGGGGCGAACCGGTGCTCGAAGGCCGGGCCGCGTCCGTCGCCGCCGCAGTGGAGGAACTGTCCGACTACCTGATCGGGCAGGATCCGACGCAGATCGAGGACCTGTGGACGGTCATGTACCGGTCGGGTTTCTACCGCGGCGGCGGCATCCACATGAGCGCGCTTGCCGGTATCGACCAGGCCCTGTGGGACATCAAGGGCAAGGCCCTCGGCGTCCCGGCGTACGAGCTTCTCGGCGGCCGCGTCCGCGACCGGATCAAGGTCTATTCCTGGATCGGCGGCGACCGCCCGTCGGACACCGCGAAGGCGGCACGCGAGGTGGTCGACCGGGGGTTCACCGCCGTGAAGATGAACGGCACGGAGGAACTGCAGTACCTGGACTCCTGGGACAAGGTGGACCGGTGCCTCGCCAACGTCGCCGCGGTACGGGACGCAGTGGGCCCGAACATCGGCATCGGCGTCGATTTCCACGGCCGGGTGCACAAGCCGATGGCCAAGGTGCTGCTGAAGGAACTCGAACCGTTCCGGCTGATGTTCGTCGAGGAACCGGTCCTCTCCGAGCACGTCGACGGTTTCGTCGACGTGCTGCGACAGTCGCCGATCCCGATCGCGCTGGGTGAGAGATTGTTCTCCCGTTGGGATTTCAAAACCGTCCTCGCGTCCGGGGCCGTGGACATCATCCAGCCCGATCCGTCACACTGCGGCGGAATCACCGAGGCCCGGAAGATCGCGCACATGGCCGAGGCGTACGACGTGGCACTCGCGCTGCACTGCCCCCTCGGGCCGATCGCCCTGGCCACGTGCCTGCAGATCGACGCGGGCTGCTACAACGCGACGATCCAGGAACAGAGCCTCGGCATCCACTACAACACGTCGAACGATCTCCTCGACTATCTCGTCGACCCGTCCGTGTTCACCTACGCGGACGGTCAGGTCCGGATCCCCACCGGTCCGGGACTGGGCATCGAGGTGAACGAGGAGTACGTCATCGAACGGGCCGCCGAAGGACATCGCTGGCGAAACCCGGTCTGGCGCCACAGCGACGGATCCTTCGCGGAGTGGTGAGGGCAATGGTGCAGACCCAGAAGATCGGCAAGTCCACTACGGTGGCCGCGCAGGCGTCGAAGGCGCGCGTTCTCATCGCGGTGATGCTGTTCGTGACCGTCGTCATCAACTACATCGACCGGGCGAACCTGTCTATCGCGATGCCCGCGATCGCGGACGAAATGGACCTCACCAAGGCGCAGCAGGGACTTCTCCTGTCGGCGTTCGGCTGGACCTATGCGGCGCTGCAGATTCCCGGTGGATGGCTCGTCGACAGGATTCCCCCGAGACTGCTCTACCCCGGCTGCCTCATCCTGTGGTCGGTCGCGACCGCGTTCATGGGGGTCATCGGTGGCTTCGTGGCGCTCATCGCGTTGCGCCTGCTGGTCGGTGTGTTCGAGGCGCCCGCGTATCCGATCAACAACCGGGTCGCGACGGCCTGGTACCCCGAGCGGGAACGGGCGACGGTGATCGGCTTCTACACGTCCGGGCAGTTCATCGGACTGGCCCTGCTCACGCCGTTCCTGTCCTGGCTGCAGTCCGTGCTGTCGTGGCACTGGGTATTCATCGTGACCGGAACGATCGGGGCGGTCTGGGGTGCCGTGTGGTACGCGTTCTACCGCGAGCCACGCGATTCGCGGGCGAACGACGCCGAGATCGACCTGATCCGCGACGGCGGCGGACTCGTCGACCTCCTGGACGAGCAGCAGCCCGAACGTCCGGCCGTGACCCGGAACGATGTCGCCACCGTCCTCGGCCGGCGCAAGCTGTGGGGAATCTACCTGGGGCAGTTCTGCCTCACGTCGACGCTGTGGTTCTTCCTCACCTGGTTCCCCACGTACCTCGTCGAGTACCGGGACATGGATTACATCAAGTCCGGATTCCTCGCCTCGCTGCCGTTCGTCGCGGCACTCGTGGGTGTGCTGTTCTCCGGAGTCTTCTCCGACTTCCTGCTACGCAAGGGGGTGTCTCTCGGAGTCGCCCGCAAGGGCCCGATCATCGTGGGCCTGTTGCTGACCGTCGCGATGATCGGCGCCAACTTCACCGACTCGACGGCGATGGTGATCGTGTTCCTGTCCATCGCGTTCTTCGGCAACGGACTCGCGTCGATCACGTGGTCGCTGGTGTCGGCACTCGCGCCGGAACGACTGCTCGGGCTCACCGGTGGAATGTTCAACTTCATCGGCAACCTGTCGTCGATCGCGACACCCATCGTGATCGGGTTGCTCGTCACCGACGACAGCTTCGCGCCGGGGTTCGTCTACATGACCGTTGTGACCGCGGTCGGGATCGCGTCGTACGTCTTCCTGGTCGGACGGGTGGAGCGCGTGCGGAGCTGACCGCAGGACGAGAAAACCGGGGTGAGTGCCGTCGGCACTCGCCCCGGTTTTCTCGTCAGTACAGTGCGGCGGCGAGTTTCCGGCGCGCGGTCATGACGACCGGTTCGGCCGGGTCGAACAGTTCGAACAGTTCCAGCAGGCGAGTCCGTACCCGCGTCTTGTCGTCGCCGGCGCTGCGGGCGACGACTCCGATGAGCCGGGCGAACGCCGCGTCCGGGGCCTGGGAATAGACCTCGACGTCCGCGGCCTGCAGCTGGGCGTCGATGTCGTTCGGGGCGGCGTCCGCCGCGGCGACGGCGCCGGGATCGACGGACTGCACGCGGGCGAGGAAACGCACCTGGCGGATCGCGCCCTGCGCCTCGACGTTGGCCGGTTCCTCGTCGAGGATCTTCTGGAACTCGGCTTCGGCTGCCGACAGGTCGCCTTCGTCGAGCGCGGCCTCGGCGGCCACGAAGCGCGGGTCTTCCGGCTCGGGCTCGTCGGCGTTCCCGTCCGCGGCCGGCGGTCCGGACAGCTTTCCGGCGGTTGCCTGCTGGACGGCGGCGAGCCACTGGCGCAGTTGAGGTTCGGGCTGAGCGCCCTGGAAGTCGGCGAGCGGCTGTCCGCCGGCGATGGCGACGACGGTCGGGACGGACTGGACGCCGAAGGCCTGCGCGATGCGCGGGTTGGCATCGACGTCGACCTTGGCGAGCACCCAGGTGCCGCCTGCCTCGTGTGCCAGCTTTTCGAGCAGGGGTGAGAGTTGTTTGCACGGCTCGCACCAGGTGGCCCACAGGTCGACGACCACCGGGACCTGCTGGGACCGGACGAGCACCTCCGCCTCGAACGTCGCCTCGGTGACGTCGATGACGGGGGCGAGTCCGGTACTCCCGGGTGCGGCCGGAGCGGCGCCGTCCCCGGAGGGTGCGGGCGCCGGCGGGGGCGGAGCGGCCGCACGCTCCTTGAGGGCGGAGAGATCGACTGCTCCGCTCATGGCTGCGGCCACTGCTGAGGAACGCGCTGACGGACGAGAACCTGGTCGAGTCACGTCCACCAGTTTGTCACGATTTGAGCGCGCACCGGAATGCGGGCCGTGCCTACCGCGGAGTGGATCAGACGAACGACGGTTCACTCTTCACTGCGCTCGACCGGGACAGTTCGCCCATCCGGCCGGTGCGGGCCGCCCAGACCTCGAATACGACGGTGCCGAACGGCGGGACGCTGGCGACGAGCGCCCAGAAGGTGGTGACCAGATTCCAGCTCAGCTTGCGGGCGGTCCACAGCGAGATGAGCAGGTACAGGACGAAGACGCCGCCGTGGATGGGGCCGAAGATCTTCACGCCGATCTCGTTGCCGTCGGCAGGCAGGTACTTGAAGGCCATGCCGATGAGGAGGCCGAGCCAGGTGAAGGCCTCCAGAATTGCGACAAATCGGAAGCGCTTGGCCGTGGTGCTGAGATCGAAGACGTTCGCCATGACGACCATTGTGCCCGACCATCTACGACAGTCCGTAGTGGTGTGAGATACACCACTACGGACTGTCGTCGTGTCACGCCTTGGGAACGCGCACGATCAGGGCGTCACCCTGGCCGCCACCACCGCACAGCGCCGCAGCGCCCACACCCCCGCCGCGACGACGCAGCTCCAACGCCAGATGCAATGCGATCCGCGCCCCCGACATCCCCAGCGGGTGCCCCATCGCGATCGCCCCGCCGTTGACGTTCACGATCTCCGGATCCAACCCCAGCTCCCGCGTCGATGCGATCCCCACCGCGGCGAAGGCCTCGTTGATCTCCACCAGATCCAGCTCCTTGGGGTCGATCCCCTCCTTGGCGCACGCCTTCGCGATGGCCCGCGCCGGCTGCGACTGCAACGTCGAATCCGGACCCGCCACCACCCCGTGCGCGCCGATCTCGGCGATCCACGACACCCCGAGTTCCTGCGCCTTCGCCTTGCTCATCACCACGACAGCGGCCGCACCGTCGGAGATCTGCGACGCCGACCCTGCGGTGACCGTGCCGTCCTTACTGAACGCCGGCCGCAGCCTGGCCAGGGATTCGACCGTCGTATCGCCGCGCACGCCCTCGTCGGAGCCGACCAGCACCGGATCACCCTTGCGCTGCGGCACCGGCACCGGCACCACCTCGTCGTCGAACACCCCGTCCTTCCAGGCCCGGGCCGCCTTCTGATGCGACGCGGCCGCGAACGCGTCCTGCTCCTCGCGGCTGATCCGCTGCCCGTCCTCCGCGTTCTTCGCCTCGGTCAGACTCCCCATCGCCTGATCGGTGAAGATGTCGTACAACCCGTCGAAGGCCATGTGGTCGCGCATCGTGACGTCGCCGTACTTGAAACCCTCCCGCGACTTCTCCAGCAGGTGCGGGGCGCGCGACATCGACTCCTGACCCCCGGCGACGACGACGTCGAACTCGCCGGCCCGGATCAGCTGATCCGCCAGTGCGATCGCGTCGATCCCCGACAGACACACCTTGTTGATGGTCAGGGCCGGCACATCCATCCCGATCCCCGCGGCCACCGCAGCCTGCCGCGCCGGGATCTGACCCGCCCCCGCCGTCAGCACCTGACCCATGATCACGTAC
>NZ_JBFUGT010000386.1:0-5405 GCF_056402775.1 Rhodococcus sp. P3_B8 | reverse complement strand
GTGAAGTTTCTGGAACAGATGCCGAATCCGGAGAAGGACACAACTCGGTAAAGCAGTCCCACGACACCGAACTTCCGAGTGTGTCTCCACTCGGATTACACGAAAGTAGCACGCGGATGATCACATTCGACAAAGTCACCAAGGCATATCCGGACGGCACGACAGCGGTGAACGAACTGGACCTCGAGTGCCCGAGCGGGAAGATCACAGCACTCGTCGGGCCGTCGGGATGCGGCAAGACCACGTCGCTTCGCATGATCAACAGATTGATCGAACCGACGTCCGGAACCATCTCCCTCGACGGCGAATCCACGGCGGACATGGATCCCGCGCTGCTGCGCAGGCGGATCGGGTACGTCATCCAGCATGCCGGACTGTTCCCGCACCGCACCATCGTGGACAACGTCGCGACCATGCCGAGATTGCTGGGAAAGACGAAGAAGGAGGCCCGAACCCGGGCGATGGAGCTGCTCGAGACGGTCGGTCTTGCGGCGAACTTCGCGGACCGGTATCCGTGGCAGCTCTCGGGTGGCCAGCAACAGCGTGTGGGGGTCGCGCGCGCCCTCGCCGCGGACCCGGCCTTCATGTTGATGGACGAACCATTCAGCGCTGTCGACCCGGTGGTCCGAAGCCAGCTCCAGGACGAATTCCTGAGACTGCAGAAGGACATCGGCAAGACGATCATCATCGTCACGCACGACATCGACGAGGCCCTCAAGCTGGGCGACCAGGTGGTCGTGTTGCGGACCGGCGGGATCCTGGCGCAGGCGGCGACTCCGCTGGAGTTGCTGACCGAACCCGCCGACGAGTTCGTCGCCGACTTCGTCGGACGCGACCGCGGCTACCGTTCGCTGGGTTTCTCGAACCTCGGCGGCCGCGTGGAGACGGTCACCGAACCCGTTGCCCGTCTCGGTGATTCGGCGTCCGACGCCCTCACCCGGACCACGGACGACTGGTTGCTCGTCGTCGACCCGGCGAACAAGCCGATCGGCTGGGTGCAACCGGCGAAGGTCGTCGACCGCATCCGCCCGGACGACGTGAATCTCAGCGGGACGGTCGCCGATGCGCACGGAACGATGCGGGCCCTGCTCGACGCCGCCCTGTCCGCACCCAGCAAACGCGGTGTCGTCGTCGACGGCGACGGTGTGCTCGTGGGAACCGTGACGGCACACGCGGCGGTCGCGGCGATCGAGTCGGCGGATCTCGTAGCCACGGAGGCAATGGCCCGATGAACATCGAATGGCTCGGCCGCCAGTCCGATCGCATCGCCGAACTGGTCGGCTGGCACATCCTCCTCGCGCTGGTGCCGCTCGTCGTCGGTGTGATCGTCGCGTTGCCGATCGGCTGGCTGGCACATCGCAGTCGCCGGATCAACCCCTATGTGGTGGGCACGGCCGGCCTGCTCTACACGATCCCGTCGCTGGCGCTGTTCGTCCTGCTCCCGCCGATCCTCGGAACGAAGATTCTCGATCCGATGAACATCGTCGTCGCGCTGACGATCTACACCGTCGCCCTGCTCGTGCGCGTCATCGCCGACGCCCTGGATTCGGTGCCGCAGGAGACGGTGCTCGCCGCCACGGCGATGGGCTACCGGCCGTACCAGACTCTGCTGAAAGTTCAGCTGCCGGTGGGTGTTCCCGTCATCTGCGCCGGACTGCGCGTCGCGGTCGTGTCGAACGTCAGCCTGGTCTCTCTCGCCGCGCTGCTCGGGATCCCGCAGATCGGTTCCCTGTTCACCCAGGGCTTCCAGTTGCGTTTCTACACACCGATCATCACCGGTATCGCGCTGTGCCTGCTGCTGGCGCTGGTTCTCGACCTGCTCATCGTGCTCGCCAATCGGTTACTCACACCGTGGACCCCGAAGGTGGTCTCATCATGATCGACTTTCTGCTCGACGGTGCTCATTGGACCGGGCCCGAGGGCATTCCTGCTCTCCTCCTCCAGCACCTGCTGTACACATTCCTCGCCCTGTTCGCGGCGGCGCTGATCGCGGTTCCGCTCGGTTTGTACATCGGGCACACTGGTCGCGGAGCGGTCGTCGTCGCGGGCCTGGCCAACTCGCTGCGCGCCCTTCCCACCATCGGCTTGCTGATCCTGCTGGTGCTCGTCATCGCACCGTCGTTCTCGACCAAGCTGGCCTATCTGATTCCGAGCCTGATCGTGCTGGTCTTGTTGGCCATCCCGCCGATTCTCACCAACACGTACGCAGGCATTCGCTCGGTCGACCCGGCCGCCGTGGACGCTGCGCGGGGCATGGGGTTCCGGTCGATGCGCATCCTCACCGAGGTGGAGATGCCCTGCGCGCTGCCGCTGATGCTGTCGGGTGTGCGCAGCGCCGTGCTGCAGATCGTCTCGACCGCGACCGTCGCCGCCTACATCTCGCTGGGCGGACTGGGACGTCTCCTCATCGACGGCAAGGCGCAGAGCGACTACGCGCAGATGGCCGCCGGAGCGGTCCTCGTGTCTCTCCTCGCGCTCGCATTCGACCTGGCGATCGGATTCCTCACGGTTCGGGTCGTCTCACCCGGTCTGACGCGACGCGAGCGGAGCGGCGCGAACAAGCGATCCGATTCCGAAGACACCGCCGTCGCAGCCCGACCCGCGTCCGCTCCCGAGCCCTCGCTGATCTGAAGGACATCATCATGAAGAAGGCATTGATCGTCGCCCTGACCGGCGCCACCCTGATGTCGTTGACGGCATGCGGGATCGGCAAGGACCCGTTGGCATCCGACGACGGCGGAAGCAGCGACGGTGCCATCGTCGTCGGCTCCGCGGACTTCCCCGAAAGCCAGCTGATCGCGACCATCTACGCGGAGGCGCTGCGCGCGAACGGCATCGACGTCACCGAGAAGCTGAACATCGGAAGCCGGGAGGTGTACGTCCCGGCCATCCGGGACGGCTCCATCGACCTGCTGCCCGAGTACTCGGGTGCGTTACTCCAATACCTCGACAGCGCCACCACCGCTACTGCGTCGGACGAGGTGACCGAGGAGATCGAGGCCAAGCTGCCCGCCGGGCTCATCGCACTGGAACCGTCCCCCGCCGAGGACAAGGACGTGCTCGCGGTGCGACAGGAGACCGCGGACGAATACTCGCTCCAGACGATCGAGGACCTCGTGCCCCACGCCGACGAGCTCACCCTCGGCGGCCCGCCCGAATGGAAGACCCGGGAGAACGGCGTCGCCGGCCTGCGGGACAAATACGGACTGACGTTCAAGGAGTTCCTGGCACTCGACGCCGGCGGTCCCCTGACGCTCAACGCCTTGCTGAGCGGTCAGATCGAGGTGGCGGACGTGTTCAGCACCGACCCGGCGATGCGGTCGGAGAACCTCGTGGCACTCGAGGACACCAAACACCTGTTCCTGGCGGAGAACATCACCCCGATCATCAACGAGAACAAGGCAGGCGACGATGTCCGCGGCGTCCTGGCCGACGTGTCGGCAGCACTGACGACCGAGGATCTCATCGAGATGAACCAGCGGGTGGCCGACCTCGAGGACATGGGCGACATCGCCCGGGAATGGCTGCAGGACAAGGGGCTGGCGTCCTGATCACGCCCCGGGCGGGCGAGTCAGCTCAGCGCATCGAACGTCGCCGTCGCATATTGGGCGGTCCGGTCGGAGCCGAGAAGTCCCGGCCCCATCTTGTTCATCACGTACGTCATGGTCATCCGGCGTTCGGTGTCGACGACGACCTGCGAGCCGCCCCAGCCACCCCAGAAGCAGATGCGTCCCTCGGGGACGAACGGCACGGACACGGGCGTCGGCAGACCGTACCCGATGCCGAATCGAATCGGTTGCCCCAGAGCCAGATCCACGCCGTTCGACTGCTCCTCGAAGATCAGGGAAATGGTGTCCGGCGACAGCAGGCGGACGCCGTCGAGTTCTCCCCCGCAGGCCACGACGGACTGGATCCGGGCGAGCGACCGGGCGTTGCCCTGGCCACCGGCCGCACCGTTCTCCGCCTGGCGCCACTCGTCGGACCAGGACGCGGACGCGTCCGGTCCGGGGCCGGTGAACGTCCTGACGATGACACTGGCGGGGTCGAGGGAGGCCAGATCGATCGGCAACGGCGGCGGCGGGACCACGTTCGACACCCGGCCGAACTCCGACGGGTCCAATCCGATGTGGAAGTCGGCCCCCAGTGGCCCGGCGATCTCCTCCGCGACGAAACGGCCGAGCGTGCGCCCGTCGATTCGGCGGACGACCTCACCGATCAGATGGCCGTAGTTCAGCGCGTGATATCCGGACGCCGTGCCCGGCTCCCACCACGGCGCCTGGGCGGCAAGCCGTTTCGTGGACTCGGCGAGGTCGAACGTGTCCTCGACCGTGATCGGCTGATCCCACCCCGACACACCCGACGTGTGCGACAGGAGATGGCGGACCTCGACGCGGTCCTTGCCTGCCGCGGCGAATTCCGGCCAGTACTTCGCGACGGGCGCGTACACGTCCAGCAGTCCGCGGTCGACGAGCATCAGTGCGGCGAGCGCGGTGACCGTCTTGGTGCACGACCACACGTTGGTGATGGTGTCGCGCTCCCATTCGGTGGCGTGATCGGTGTCGGACCATCCGCCCCACATGTCGACCACCGGCTCTCCGTGGAGGGTCACGACGATCGACGCGCCGAGTTCCTCACCGGAGTCGAGATTGTCCTTCAGTGCCTCCCGCAACGCCGTGAAGCGCTTATCGCACACTCCTCCGAGCTTGGTCACCTGTGGTTCCTCTCCACCAGCCGACGCAATTGATCTTGACATCGGATTCAATTTGAGGGTTCCAGTGTGATCCCGCCCCTCATGTGATGTCAATCACTCGTTTCGCGGCGACTCATCCGGACGAGCCCCGGCCTCAGCCGGTCACGGGCAGCACCAGCGCCTGCCCCGGGTCGCCCGAGGCGATGGTGACCTGGTGCGGCACCAGACTTCCGCGGAAGCTCGGGTCTCCCCCGGACACCACGAGGCGAACGCGGTGCCCCTCGTCGAAGCGGTGGACGATGGCCGGCATCGTGACCCGGACGGGCTCACCGGGTGCCACGATGCGCACCGGTGCGACCTGTCCGTTGATCAGCGTTTCGGTGCCGTCGGGAGCCACGTCGTACAGCTTCGCGAAGACCACGACCGAGTCCTCGACACCGGTGACCGCGGGTGCGGCGGCGACGCGGACGTCGAGCGTCGGGGCGCCGACCACGTCCAGCGGGGCGTCGAGGATGCCGGACGACCATTCGGCCTGGGTGCCGGGGATCATGCCCTGCGGGACCTGATTCCCCGGCCGGGTGTCCGGTGCCTCCCGGTCGGTGGGAAGGCCGCCGGGCAGCGTGTTCAGCGTCTGCGAGCCGGGAACGATGCCGTCGAGTCGGTCGGTCAGTGCGCCGTCGCCGGAGAGGTAGAGCGAATAGTCCTGGCCTACCGC
>NZ_JBFUGT010000385.1:0-5432 GCF_056402775.1 Rhodococcus sp. P3_B8 | reverse complement strand
GAATCGTACGTTCGCGGGGCGGGCCGGTTACGCAGGGTCCAGGCATTTCCGCGCACGTCACACGCGGGAACCGGAGTCTTCGTCCGTAGTTAACCTGCTGTTGGCCGGACGTCCCGCGAACGGGACGTCCGGCCGGGCGCACGGCTTACTTCCCGCCCTGGTTCGCGACCGCGGCGGCGCCCGCGGCGGCGGCTTCGGGGTCGAGGTACGTGCCGCCGGGGTTGAGCGGCTTCAGGTTCTCGTCCAGGTCGTAGCGCAGCGGGATGCCCGTCGGGATGTTCAGGCCCGCGATGTCCTCGTCGGAGATTCCGTCGAGGTGCTTGACGAGGGCGCGCAGCGAGTTGCCGTGCGCGGTGATCAGCACGGTCTTGCCGGCCTTCAGGTCGGCGGAGATGGTGTCTTCCCAGTACGGGATCAGGCGGACGACGACGTCCTTCAGGCACTCCGTCAGCGGGACCTCGTCGAGGTTCGCGTAGCGGGGGTCGGTGTCCTGGCTGTATTCGCTGCCTGCCTCGATCGGCGGCGGCGGGGTGTCGTAGCTGCGGCGCCACAGCATGAACTGCTCGTCGCCGTACTTCTCCTTGACCTGCGCCTTGTTGCGTCCCTGCAGGGCACCGTAGTGGCGCTCGTTGAGACGCCAGTCGCGGGTGACGGGAATCCAGTGCCGGTCGGCGGTGTCGAGCGCGATGTTGGCGGTGCTGATCGCGCGGCGCAGCAGCGACGTGTACAGCACGTCGGGGAGCAGGTTGTGCTCGAGCAGCAATTCGCCGGCGCGCTTGCCCTCGGCGATGCCCTTATCGGTCAGGTGGACGTCCACCCAGCCGGTGAACAAGTTGAGCGCATTCCATTCGCTCTCGCCGTGGCGGAGCAGCACAAGGGTTCCGGTACTCATGCCGTTCATCCTGGCATGCCTCCCGGAACCCTCGCGCCGTGAACCCCTGCCGTCAGCTCCGGCCGGCCTCGCTGGCCCGCAGATCCTTGCGGAGGATCTTGCCCGCGGCGGACTTCGGCACCAGGTCGATGAACTCGACCTTGCGGACCTTCTTGTGCGGCGACACCCGCTCGGCGACGAACGCGATGACCGCGGCCTCGTCGAGTTCGACGCCGGGCTGCTTGACGACGAACGCCTTCGGCACYTCCTCACCCTCGTCGTCGAGAACCCCGATGACGGCGGCGTCGGCGATCTGCGGGTGCGTCAACAGCAACGCCTCCAGCTCGGCGGGCGGCACCTGGTAGCCCTTGTACTTGATCAGCTCCTTCATCCGGTCCACGATCGTCACGACGCCCTCGGAGTCGACGGTCGCGATGTCGCCGGTGTGCAGGTACCCGTCCGCATCCAGGGTCTCCGCGGTCGCCTCGTCGTTGCCGAGGTACCCGGCCATGATGTTCGGGCCCTTGCACCACAACTCACCCGGCTCACTGACCCCCTCGGCCGGGTAGGCGACCTCCTCGCCGGTGCCCGGGTCGACCAGCTTGCACTCCATGTTCGCGATCGACGGACCCACCGAATCCAGGGCGATGTCGTCACGGTCGAACGGAATCGCATGCGAGACCGGGCTCATCTCCGACATCCCGTAGCCCTGCCGCACCCGGCAACCCAGCCGGTTCGCGACGGCCTTGCCCAGCTCCTGATCCAGCGGGGCGGCGCCGGAGAAGATCGAATGCACACTCGACAGGTCGTAATCGTCGACCAGCGGATGCTTGGCCAACGCCACCGCGACCGGCGGGGCGATGAACACATACGTGCACTTCTGGCCGGACACGATCGACAGGAATTCGACCAGGTCGAACTTCGGCATCGTCACCAAGCTCGCCCGGTTGTACAGGGCCGCGTTCAGCAGCACCGTCATCCCGTAGATGTGGAAGAACGGCAGCACCGCGAGGAGTTTGTCGTCGGCGCCGATGCCCATCCGCGGGTTGATCTGACACACATTCGCCACCAGGTTGCGGTGCGTGAGCATCACCCCCTTGGGCCGGCCGGTGGTCCCGGACGAGTACGGCAGCACCGCCAGCTGGGTCGCCGGATCGAACGACACGTCCGGGGCGGGGGCGCCCTCGGCCAGCAGATCTTTCAGCGACGGGTGCCCGTCGGCGCCGTCGAGGACGATCACGTTCGCTACCGGAATCCCGACCTTCGCGGCCGCGGCCTTGGCCTGCGGCAGCAGCGGGGAGACGGTGAACAGGAACTTCGCCTTCGAGTCGGTGAGCTGCTTGGCGATGTCCTCGGCGGTGTAGAGGGCGTTGATGGTGGTCGCGACGCCACCGGCCCGCAGGATCCCGTGGAACACCGACGCGAACGCGGGAACGTTCGGCGAATGCAGACCCACCACCTCGCCGACGGCGAGACCGCGCGCGGCCAGCGCCCCTGCCACCCCGTTGATCTGGGCGACCAGCGACTGGTACGTGGTGACCGCGCCGGAGGCACCGTCGATCAGCGCGGGCCGGTCCCCATCGGCCGTGTCGACCTGGCCGAAAAGGAAATCGTAGACACTGAGGTTCGGAATCTCGACGTCCGGAAACGGGCTCTTGAAGCTCACTGGGGCCTCTCCCTCGAAGTGTTGCAGCAGCAGTTGTCGGTACAAGTTTCTGTGAACATCAGACACATGTACCTAACCTGTGACAACAGTCACAAGCTCGCCGCAACTCTACCCGCGCGTATTTCCCGTCCGCGGGCGGTCGACCAGCACTCAGGCCTGCGAGTCCTCGATGAGATGCTCGAACGGTTTCAGGTTCGCCAGCGACTCCCCGCGTGAGACGCGCCACTCCCATTCGCGCTTGATGGACTCGGCGAATCCGAGCTCGAGGAGAGTGTTGAAGTCGCCGTCGGCCGCCTCGAGCACCTGCCCGAGAATCCGGTCCAGTTCGTCCGCGGTCACCGCGTGCTCGGCGATCTGACCGACCAGGTAGATGTCGCCGATCTTGTCGATCGTGTACGCCACCGAGTACAACCGGCGATTGCGCCGCAGCAGGTACTTGTAGACGCCTTCGAAGTTCTCGTCGGGTTTGCGGCAGACGAACGCCTCGACGCGCAGACCGTGCTTGCCGACGGTCAGGAGCGTGGTGGTCTTGAGCTTGCGCTCGCCGGGCAACTCGACGATGAAGTGCGTCGAGTCCTTCCTGGTGAAGTCCATCTCACGTTCGGTCAGGGCGGACTCGATCACGTCGGCCAGCTCGCTCATGCGCGCACCCCTCCGGCCCTGCGCAGCTTCCACAATCCGCGTCCGCGACGCGGGGAGAATTCGCTGGGGCCGTGTCCGTAGTTGTAGTTGACGGTCGCCATCCGATAGCTCTCGAGGAGGCCGTCGGCGGTGTGTTCCCAGGAGAAATTCTCCGCGTGACGCGGAGCCTCGGCGGCCAGCGCGGCGAGCCTGCCCGGCTCGGAGACCAGCGACTGCAACGCCGTCGCCCAGTCCTCGGTGCGGTGCCCGTCCACGAGAAGCCCGGTTTCGCCGTTCCGGACGGCGACGCCGAGACCGCCCACGTTCGCGGCGATCACCGGAGTGCCGCAGGCTTGCGCCTCGATGGCCACCAGCCCGAACGACTCCGAATAGCTCGGCACCGCAACGAGATCCGAAGCCCGGTACACGTCGACGAGCCGGTCGGGTGCCTGCGGCGGCAGGAACGTCACCCGGGCGGCGATGCCGAGCGAAGACGCGAGTTCGATCAACGCGTCCGGCCGGGCCAGCCCGGACCCGGACGGGCCGCCGACCACGAGCACCCGCAGTGTCGATTCGGGATCTCGGGCGATCAGCTCGGCGGCGGCGCGGAGCAGGACGTCGGGCGCCTTGAGCGGCTGGATGCGTCCGACGAACGTCACGACGGTCTCACGCGGGTCGAGCCCCAGCTTCGCCCGGGCGGCGGCCCGGTCGCCCGGCCGGTACCGCGTCAGATCGGCGCCCGGCGCCACCACGTCGATCCGGTTCGGGTCGGCGCCGTAGTGGCGGACCAGCTGATCGGATTCTTCGGTGGTGTTGGCCACGAGCCGGTCGGACTCGGCGACCACCTGCTGCTCGCCGATCTGGCGGGCGGCCGGTTCGGGAGTGTCACCATCGGCGAGCGACAGATTCTTGACCGCCGCGAGCGTGTGCGCCGTGTGCACGAGCGGCACACCCCAGCGGTCGCGGGCGAGCCAGCCGACCTGCCCCGACAACCAGTAGTGCGAGTGCACCAGGTTGTAGTAGCCCGGTTCGTGGCGGGCCTCCTCGCGGAGCACCCCGGCGACGAACGCGCAGAGCTGCGTGGGCAGATCCTGCTTGTCCAGCCCCTCGAACGGGCCGGCCACCACGTTGCGGACGAGGACCCCCGGGGCCGCTTCCTGGACCGGTGCGTCGGCGGACGACGTGGCCCGGGTGAAGATTTCCACCTCGACGCCGCGACGCGCCATCTGGATGGCGGACTGCAGCACGTAGACGTTCATGCCGCCCGCATCGCCGGTACCGGGCTGCGCCAGTGGTGAGGTGTGGACCGAGAGGACGGCCACCCTGCGGGGGCGCGAATTGTGCATGGGCGTCACCACTCCATAGTGCTCCCTCACCGATCGGCCCCTTTAACCGAGGTTGTCGACGAACTCGCCGACCTCTTTCACGAACCTGTCGGGATCCTCCACGAACGGTCCGTGATCGCAGCCTTCCCAGAACGACGCCCGCGCCTGCGGGATCAGCTCTGCAGCGTGCCTACCAGCTGAGACGTCGACGACGGAGTCCTCGGTGCCGTGCAGGACGAGCACCGGCACGTCGAGCGAGCGGAGCAGCTCGTCGTGACTCGCGGACCGGTTGAAGAGGGCGGCCCGCACCCGGGGCGGGGTGGCGAGGCTGGCCCCGAACAGCGCCTGCGACTGTGCGCCCTTGCCTTCCGGCGGTCCGGTGAGCGCGTTGCCGAACGCGCCCAGCGCGCGGATCGCGTCGCGCGGCTCCTCGGACATCGCGCCGGGGATCGCCGCGCGCATCGCCGCGCCGACCTTGCCGCCTGCCTCCCCGCGACCGATGCTGGTGATGGCTCCGACGAGGACCACGCCGTCGACGGCGGACGTGCCGTGCGACGCCAGGTAGTCGCAGATCACGAGGCCGCCGTAGGACCAGCCGAGGAGCACGGCGCCGGACGTGACGCCTTCGGCCGTGAGTACCGCGTCGACGTCCCCGGCCCAGATCGCGGAGTCGTCKTAGCCCGCGTCGGGTGCACCTGAGTAGCCGTGTCCGCGCAGGTCGACGGCGATGACGCGGTAGCGGGCCGCGAGTTCGTCGAGCACCCCGGGGCCCCAGCACTTCGAGGACTGCGCCCAACCGTGCAGGAGGACCAGGGTCCGCGCGTCGGGGGCACCGGTCACCGAGTAGACGAGGGGCGTTCCGTCGACGCCGACTGTTTCACGAATAGCCATGGGGTCACCATAGAGGCCAGCAGCGCGGCGACCGCCGCCACCGCGTAACCCGCGGTCG
>NZ_JBFUGT010000384.1:0-5457 GCF_056402775.1 Rhodococcus sp. P3_B8 | reverse complement strand
GTCGTGACGCGTGCACGGGTCACCTCCGCGGCCGAGTTCCGGTTCGTGCTGCCACAGCGATTGGAGGCGAGTGGTCCACCGGAGAGCCGGGGGTTGCTGCGCGACTCGGTGCGACTGCTGGTCTCCGACCGGGGCAGGTTGGAACACAGCAGATTCCACGACCTGCCACGCTTCCTCCGCCCGGGTGACGTGGTGGTGGTGAACGCGTCGTCGACATTGGCCGCGGCGGTGGACGGGACCGTCGACGCGGTCGGACCTGTGGTCGTGCACTTCTCCACCGCTCTCGAGGACGGGGACTGGGCGGTCGAGGTGCGAGCGCCGGGACCGGTCTCCGGCGCCCTCGACACGGTCGCGGCGGGAGCGCGGATCGTTCTGCCGCGCGGCGTCGTTGCGACGCTCGTGGAACCCTGGCCCCTCGGGTCGACCAGGTTGTGGCGGGCCTCGATCGACGGCATCGCGGACGTAGCCGCGGAACTGCTCGCCACCTCGGGTCGTCCGATTACCTACGCGTACGTCCACGAACGCTGGCCCCTGTCCTCGTACCAGACGATCTTCGGCCACACCGGTGGAAGCGCCGAGATGGCCAGCGCCGCCCGGCCGTTCACCCATCCGATGGTTACCGACCTGGTGACCTCGGGGGTGGTGGTGGCACCGATCCTGCTGCACACGGGGGTCTCCTCGCCGGAGCGAGGGGAACCGCCGATCCCGGAGCGGTTCGAGGTGCCGGAGCAGACGGCGCGGCTGGTCAACGACCGGCGTGCCGCCGGAGGCCGCGTCATCGCGGTCGGAACCACCGTGACCAGGGCGCTCGAGACCGAGGCCACTTCGGGCGGCATGGCGGTGGCGGGCGCCGGCTGGACGGGCCTGGTTCTGAGTGCGGAGAGGCCGACCCGGGTCGTGGACGGCCTGATCACGGGCTGGCACGCACCGGGGGCGTCGCATCTCATGCTGCTCGAATCGGTGGTGGGAGAGAAGGCCGTCCGTCGCGCCTACGACGAGGCGCTCGCACGTGGCTACCTGTGGCACGAGTTCGGAGACAGTGCGTTGTTGCTGCGACGGTGACGATGCAATCGCGGTTCTCGACAGCGGCGCTGTGTGCGAGTTGACTGAAGTTGGTGATCTCGGAGAACAGAAGCGATCGCGGAGGACAGGACGTCGTCATGAACATGGGAAAGAAGATCCGGCACAAGGTCGAAACCGCCGAAGGCGCCGCCAAGAAGGCTGTCGGCAGGGCTACGGGGAATGCCCACCTCGAGGCGGAGGGGAGCAAGGAACAGGCCAAGGGCAACACCAAGCAGATGGGAGACAAGTTCAAGGACGCGGGCAAGAAGATCAAGAACGCTTTCAAACATTGATCGAACCTCGGTGAGTCCGGACTATTCGTTCGACAGCAGCGGCCCCAGCGGTCCGAGATCGATGTTCAGATCCTCGGGCATGAGATCGAAATGCTCACGCAACTCTGCCATTCGCTCCTCGAGCAGCATGAGTGTCGTGCCGATGCGTTCGATCTGCTCGTCGCTGAGATCGCCGTGCTCGACTCGGCGTATCGCCTGCCGTTCCATCAATTGGCGCAGTAGTTCGACGATCGTCAGGACCAGGGTGACCAGGCCCTTCTCGACGGATTCGGGGTCGGCGTCGATTCGCTGCGGCAGAACCCGGCGACCGATGTCGGTCGGTGCATCCGAATCGACGGGGTCGGGTTCAGTCATCGGCGGGCTCCGGCCCGACCGGGTCGGGGACGAGTGCGCTGACCGATGCGATGAGTGTGCGCAGCGAGATCCGGACCATGTCGACGTCGGCGAGCGACAGGGTGATCTCACCGGTGATGACGACACCACCGCCGAGCACCCGATCGAGCAGATCGACGAGCGCGATGCGGCGAGTGTCGTCCCCGGGGACCATCTCGCTCATGTGCTCACCCGTCGATCCCGGCGAAGGAGTACGGCGGCCACGGTCCGGTCAGATCCAGTGTGATGCCCGGGCGTTCGGTGTCGAGTGCCGACACGAGCGCAGCGAAGTCGTCGACCCGTGAGTTGTCCACGAGGTAGGTGCCGTTGAAGATCATCCAGGCCCGTTTCCCGGTCAGCACCGGATCGGTGACTTGCCGTCGAACCCCGTCGACGGCATGGCCCCGGAGCGCGGAGTGAATCTCGTCCGCGTGGCCGGCCGCCCGGCGTTCCACGTCTTGCTGTGCGCTCAACTCCGCACGACGACGCAGGAGATACGCGGTCCCCTTGCCCGCCGCACCCGTCGCGGAAGGCTCCTCCTTCACGTTCTGCGCCAAAGCCTTCGCGTCTCCGTACGCTTTGACACCCCACTCGCTTCGTCCGGTCACCCGACGCAGCGTTGCGCCGAACTCCTCCTGTCGTTCGTCGAGGAGGAGGCGAACGCGATCGTCGTCGAGGTAGAGGGTCGCCAACCGCAATGGAACGGTGGGACCGTGGCGTAGCACGGCAGCCACCACGGCGTCGTGTGCTCTCGCGGTTGCCGCGAGCCAGTCGAGGTCCTCGAGGTTGCGCTGCAGCGGGTCCTGCCCGAATTCGCTCAGGCTCACTGTCCCCACCACCGCGACGAGACCCGCCGATGCCACCGCGCGGACCGGCTCGCCGGCCACGCCGGTGACCCCGGCGAGTTGTGCGTCGCCGATGCTGTCGGTGGTGATGCTGTACAGCCAGACACCGTCATCCGCGGTCATCGTCTTGCTCCTGACGTTTCGCCTCCACCTCGACCGTTTCGGCGGCCTCGACGGCAGGGCGAACAGACCTGCCGGACTCGAGTTCGGCGATCCGCTCCCGCAGCTTCCGGTTCTCGAGTTCGACGTCGCTGTTCCTGCCGGTCAGCCAGGGGTCGTGCTCCCACCAATCGATGCCCACCTCCTTCGCGGTTTCCAGCGAGGCGATCACCAGTCGCACCTTGATGGTCAGCAGTTCGATGTCGAGCAGGTTGACCTGGATGTCTCCAGCGATCACGAGCCCCTTGTCGAGTACGCGCTCGAGGATCTCGCCGAGGTTCGTCGACTGGTGCCCACCGCCCATTCCGCCGCCCGAACTCTGCGGAAGGTTGCTCGCGCCGCCGCCGGCGATCGTCATGACTGCGCGCTCCCGCTGTCACCGACACCGCGGATGTAGCGGCGGGTTCTGCGGTAGGACAACAGCTCTCCGTCCAGATCCAACACCACCTCGTACATCGCGAGCATGTCCGTCGACGACGGTATTCGCCGGTCCTCGACTACCTCCACCTCCACCGTCCAGCCGTCGTCGGTCGGCATGACCGATGTCGCACCCAGTGGTTTCTTGCCGGTCAACTGCGCAATGTCACGCGTCGCGATCTCGGCGATCTCGGGTGCCGGCAACGGTGGTGGCTCCTCTTCTGCCATCGCCCGTCACTCCTTTTCCGGACCGGTGGGATGTGCTGTTCCGGTCATTCGATCGAGGATGGCCTGCTGTGCCTGCTCTTCCTCCTCGGCGGAGATCTCGCCTGCCGCACGGGCGTCCTCCAGCTCCTCGAGAGCGCGGCGCGCACTCGCGGGATTGTGGACTTCCTCCTCGACCTGTCGCTGTATCAACTCGGCCAGCGAGATCACCCCGCGAACGGGGGCGAGTGGCAGGGTGGCGATGAACGACAGCAGACCCATCGGTCAGCCCTCCGGTTTCTGCGTCACCACGAAGTCGTAGGCGGCGAGCGGTCCGAGCAGGCGCATGTCGACTCGGCCGTCCCACTGCTCGGCCAGTTCTCCCACTGCCTTCTCGAGTTCTTCCTGCCGCGCAACTTCGACGAGGACGGCTACTTGCGCAGCCTCCTCCTCATGAGTCGGTTCCCGGACGTTGACCGAGTCGGACAGCGAGTCGAGTGCCTCGACCACCTTCCGGGTGTCTTCGTCGCGTTTGGCCTCGATGGCGTTGCCCACGATCTCGCCGAGGGCCATCCGGGCGTCGCGGGTGGTCTCCTCGGGCTGATCTCGGATCGTGCCGAGCAGCTTGCTCGCCTGTTCGTTCTCTTCGATTATTTCCCGGAGGATCGCCTCCTCGACGTATCGTCCCTTCACGACGTATTGTGCCCGGCCTTCGAGTTCCTCCAGCGCGGCGGCGAACTCCTCGGCGTGTGCCGCGAGTAACTCCTCCGCGACGGCGTCCTCATCGGTCATGACCGCCCCGAAACGAAGCGGGAGCACCGGTGCCACCCGAGACGTGCCGTCCAGCACGTGCGCATGGGTTCGGAGGTCCTCGGGCTTGCCGAGCGGTCTGTCCACTGAAATTTCGCTCACGAGCGCCGCGATGTCGCCGTGCTTGACGGTGCTGACCGGTCCGTCACACACGCCGACCGCGTCTTCTTCGGCTTCCACATCGGCAGGCACGATTCCGTACACGTAGACACCGCTGGTGCGCGGCTCGTCGGGTGCGTCGGTGCTCTGGTTTGACGTAGACATCACTTGTCCCCTCGAGTGGACTTGCGCGAAACCCGTTCGCGCTCAGGTTCTTCCTGCCCGCCGCCGAGGATGTCGCCGAGTTTCTCACCCGCGGACTCGAGTGCGCCCTTGGTCTTCGACTTGGCACCACCCTCGGTGACGTCCCCGACGAGATCCGTCAGGCCCTTCGGCTCGCCACTGCCGATTTCGAGCCGGTTCACGGCCTCCGCGAACCGCAGGTAGGTGTCGACACTGGCGACCACGACGCGTGCGTCGATCGTCAGCAGTTCGATGCCGACCAGCGAGACACGCACGTAGGCGTCGATGACGAGACCCTTGTCGAGGATGGTGTCGATGACGTCGGCGAGGCTACTCGAGCTGGGACCGCCGCTGACTCCGCCGCCACCTCCCCCCGCCGGTTGTATCGCCGTCATCGCCGTGCTCCTTGTCGCGAGCCCGCCGTCTTCGCGGCAGTCTTGCGTGGGCGACCTCGCCGTTTCGGGGCCTGATCCTCAGCGGCAGCCGCGGTCTTGCGCGGGCGACCTCGGCGTTTCGGCGGCGGGGGTGCTTCTGCTTCTTCCTCCTCGTCTGCTTCCTCGCCGGCGTCCTCATCCGTTTCCTCGATCTCGCCTTCGTCGGTCTCGCCTTCGTCGGTCTCCTCGGCCTCTTCGTCCTCGGCTTCTTCGTCCTCAGGCTCCTCGCCCTCGGCCTCGTCGCTTTCCTCGAGCTCTTCCGACTCCTCCGGCTGCGCCTCGTCCTCTTCGGGTTCGACTACCTCGCCGTCCCGGATCTCTCCACGCCAGCCCTCGACTTCGTCAGGATGGAGAATGGACTGTGTCATGACATGGCGTGCAAAGTGTTTCAATTCCAGTCGTGCTCGTCGTCCCTGTGCACGCCACAGGTTTCCCGTCTTCTCGAACAATCCCTTCGGGTGATACTCGAGGATCAGAACGATGCGCGTGAGATCGGGAGTCACCTCGTGGAACGTCACCGCCCCGTCGATGAAACCCTTGGCACCCTTCGAACGCCACACGATCCGCTCATCCGGGACC
>NZ_JBFUGT010000383.1:0-5500 GCF_056402775.1 Rhodococcus sp. P3_B8 | reverse complement strand
CCGCACACCCGAGATCGACCTGTTCCAGAGCTCAGCGAACGACAGCGAGGAAGTCACAGCATGACGAGTGCGCGTTTCCGGCCCACCCGCGCCGGGATCATCAACCTCTGGGACTACCGCGATCAGGAGTTCTCCTTCGCCGACGGTCGCCTCGTTCTCCGCGGTCCCAACGGATCCGGCAAGACGAAGGCCCTCGAAGTGCTGTTCCCGTTCGTCCTCGACGGCCGGATCGAACCCCGGCGGCTCAATCCGTTCGCCGGCGAGGAACGCACCATGAAGTCGAACCTCCTGTACCGCGGGCAGGACAGCGCGTACTCGTACGTCTGGATGGAGTTCTGCCGCGGCGCGAAGGACGACCCCGAGGCCGTCACCGTGGGCATCGGCATGCGCGCCACCCGCACCAACGACAAGGTCACGCGCTGGTACTTCGTCGCCGACGGACGCGTCGGCGTCGACTTCTCCCTGCTCGGCAGCGACGACCGTCCGCTCACGAAGAAGCAACTGGGCGAACAGATCGGCACCGACTCCATCACCGACCGGCCGCTCGACTACCGCGCCGCGATCGACGCCCGGATGTTCGGGCTCGGCGTCCAGCGCTACGACCAGCTGATCAACCTCATCCTCACGCTCCGGCGACCTCAGCTCGCGAAGAACCTCGACCCCAAGGGACTGTCGCAGGCACTCACCGACGGTCTGCGACCGCTCGACGAGCAACTGGTCCTCGAGGCCGCCCGTTCGTTCAGCGACATGGAGGAGGTCGGCCGGGCGCTCGAGGGGCTGGCCGCGGCGGACCAGGCGGCACAGAGCTTCGTCGGCGTGTACGCGAAATACCTTCGCCAGCAGGCACGTACGGACGTCGACCACCTCGCTACCCGCCTGGAGGCCGTCCGATCCGGTATCGCCGCCCTCCATGGGGCGGCAGCGGACCGGGCCCGCAGCCAGGAGAGTCGAGCGGCCGCCGAAGAACGCTTCACCGCCGCCGAACGCGCACTCGACCAGGCAAATGCCACCCTGGACGCGCTGAAGCGGTCGACGGCATACGAGGGACGGACACAACTCGACGACCTCGCGCAGGCCGTCTCGACGCTCGAGAAGTCGACCGAACTGCAGGCCGAGAAGGCGCGCAAGGCCAAGGCGACCGTCGAACAGCGAGCCGAGGAACACGCCAAGGCCGGTGACGCCGTCGCACGCGCCGTCGAGGCGCTCACCCACGCCGAAGACGAACTTCACCTCGCCGCCGAGGACGCGGGAATCACCTGGACCGCACTCCCCGAGAACGCGCGCACCGACCAGCTGACCGCGGCGCTGCGCGGGCACACCGAAGAACGCGACGGCGACATCCGCGCGGTCCGGGCCGCGCTCGCCACCGTCGAGAGGGCCGCCACCGAACGGACCAGGGCCGACGAGGCGGCACGCCGCGGCCAGGAGCAACTCGACACCGCGAAGGTGGCCGTTCTCGAGGCCGAGACGGCGGTCGAGTCGGCCCGCAGCCGCTGCGCCGGCGAACTCCGATCCTGGTGGACGGAACAGTCGTCCCTCTACGCCGAGATCGACGCGCCCGCTTCCTTGTTCGAGGCCCTGGACACCGCCCTCGGCCGGATCGGCGACGACGACGCCGCCACCCTGTCGGAGACGCTGACCGAACAGACGACGGACGCCGTCGACGCGCTCCGGCTGCGTCGTCAGCAGTACGACCGCGACGTCGCCGCCGCCGAGGAGGCTATCGCCGAACACGAATCCGCCCGCGCGGCCATCGAATCCGAGCACGACGACGCCCCGCCGCTCTCGGCCGCCCGGCAGGACGCCCGGTCCCGGCTGACCGGTGCACCGCTGTGGCGCCTCGTCCGCTTCGCCGACGGTGTCGACGTCGCCGCGGCGGCAGGAATCGAAGCCGCACTGCAGGCCGCGAATCTCCTCGACGGCTGGGTGCCCGTCGACGACGCACTCCCCGACGTCGAATCCGAACAGTTCCTCGTGGCCCTTCCGGCCGGGGATCGGCCCACCGGCACGACCCTCGCCGACGTTCTCGAGGTCGAACAGGACACGGGCGTTCCCGACGATCGCGTGCGCGGGATCCTCGAGTCCATCGCCCTCGAATCCCTCGACCTGTCCGAAGGTCCGGTCGGTGTCGCCGAAGACGGTGCGTACCGGCAGGGAATCCAGCGCGGACGCCACACGAAATCGGACGCCGAGTACATCGGAACCACCGCACGGGCCCGCAGGCGCGCCACCCGTATCGCCGAACTCGACAGGATCCTCGAGGAAACGCGGGCGACCCTCGACGAGACCCGGGCGGCCGCGGATGCGGCAGCGGCGCTGCTGTCGCGGACCACCGCGGCGGCGCAGGCCCTGCCCCGCACCGGATCCATCCTCACGGCGCTGAAGAAGGTCACCGAATCCGCAGGCGCACTCCGCAGCCGCTCCGACACGGCGACAGCGGTCGGTCGCGAACTCGACCAGGCCATCGCCGACCTGTCCGCGAAGGAGAAGCAACTCCGGGCCACTGCGTCCACGCACCGGACTCCCCACGTCGCCCGCGAGATCGACTCGCTCGCCGCGGCCGTCCGGCATTTCGAGAAGCAGGGCGAGATGGTGCAGCGGTGCAGGCGCGAACACGCCAAGGAGGTGGAGCACACCCGCGAGTCCGAGGACCGACTGCACGAGGCGCGCGGCAGCGCGGAGGAGTTCGCGGAAGAAGCTGCCATCGCCGAAGAGGTTCTCGCGCAACAGGTCCAACGCCTCGAGACGCTGCGCGACACGCTGGGAGCGGGGGCCGAGCAGTTGGACCGGCAACTCGAGGAGGCGCACGCGCGGATCGAGGCATGCAACAAGGAGCAGCGCGACGCCCGCAAGGCCGACAAGGACGCGGGGGAGGCCATCGGTAAAGCCGAGGGCGCGTACAACACCGCCGTCCAGACGCTCCGGCTGGCGCTCACCGAAACGCACGCCGACGCCGCCCGCCTCGCGCCGTACGCCCGGCGCGACCTACTCGAACTCCTCGGCGTCGACGGCGGCCACACCTGGCCGGCGAGCTCGGCGGCGTGGATGAGTGCCGAACAGCTGGTGTATCGAATCCAGAACGCCGAAGACGACACCCCGATCCTGCCGCCCGAAGTGGACGCACTGTTCCGCGCACTGGACGGCGCCACCGAATCGGTGCGGGTCAGCGACTCGGCGCGCAAGTCGACGCGCACCGCGCTCACCACCGCGCTGCAGGATTTCGACGCACAATTGGCGGCCGCCGGCCAGGACTACCGGTTGCAGTGGGACGCCCCGGACGGCGTGACCGTGGTGCAGGTGCAGGACGACGAGGGTTACTCGTCGATCGGCGAGTTCGCCGCCCGCATCGCGTCCGCTCGCTCCGATCAGGAACTGCTGCTCACCGAATCCGAGCGTCGCATCCTGGAGGACGCGCTGCTCACGGGTCTCGCACAGCAGATCCACGAACGGACCGTCGACGCCCGCGAACTCATCGCCCGGATGGGCACCGAGATGCGGGAGCGCCGGATGTCGTCCGGCAACACCATTGGGGTCCACTGGGTGCTCGCCGACAACCTCGACGACAGCGCGAAGGCGATCTCCAAACTGCTCGAGCGCGACACCTCGGCGCTGGGGCCGGACGAGCTCGCCACGATGCGCGCCCACTTCGCCCATCAGATCAGGACTGCCCGCGCAGCCCACCCGGAGCGTTCGTACCCGGAGATCCTGGCGTCCGCCCTCGACTACCGGCGGTGGCGGGTGTTCTCGTTCACCCTGATCAGCGGCAACGGCAACGAGGACCGGCTGACCGTCGCCCGGCACAGCGCACTCTCCGGCGGCGAGCAGTCCGTCTCGCTGCACCTGCCGTTGTTCGCCGCAGCGCACGTCATGCTCGATTCCGCCGACCCCCATGCACCGCGACTGCTGGCGCTGGACGAGGCGTTCGCCGGCGTCGACGACAACGGCCGGGCCGAACTGCTCGGCCTCAGCGTGCAATTCGACCTCGACCTGTTCATGACCGGGTTCGACCTGTGGATCACGTACGGCGGCGTGCCGGGGTGCGCGCACTACGATCTGGCGCACTCGACAGCCGAGCAGAGCGTCAGCGCCACGCTGCTCGTGTGGTCGGATGGCGAACTACTCGCCGAACACGACGGCACCGACCTGGCGCAGGCGCTCGGTTCGCCCCTCCGCAGGCGCGTCCCGACGCCCGCGGAGGGTGCCCTCGAGTTCGCCTGACCCGTGAGTACTTGTTAACCGCGGGCGGTTGACAAGTACTCACGGGCGCCGGAGGCGCACACCGAGCAGGGCGTCCACGGCGGCGGCGAATTCGCCCGGCGCGTTCGTGTCCGAGCCACCGTTGTCGAGGGCGCGACGGGCCCAGCCGTCGAGGGCGTCGAGCGCCTTCGGGGTGTCGAGATCGTCCGCGAGATGCTGACGCAGGCGGGCGATCGTGTCGGTGGCCGACTGCGCCGACTCGAGTGCGGCGGCGTCCTTCCACAGCTGCAGCCGGGTGTGGGCGTCGGCGAGAACCTGCTCGGTCCACGGGCGGTCCTGTCGGTAGTGCCCGGACAGCAGTCCGAGGCGGATGGCGGCCGGGTCGACACCCTCGCCGCGCAGCTTCGACACGAACACGAGGTTGCCGCGACTCTTCGACATCTTCTCGCCGTCGAGACCGATCATGCCGGTGTGCACGTAGTGGCGGGCGAAGCGACGGTCGCCCGTGGCCGACTCGGCGTGCGCCGCGGAGTACTCGTGGTGCGGGAAGATCAGGTCGCTGCCGCCGCCCTGCACGTCGAAACCCGAGCCGATGCGGTTGAGGGCGATGGCCGAACACTCGATGTGCCAGCCGGGGCGCCCGGGACCGAACGGCGACGGCCACGACGGCTCCCCCGGGCGGACCGCACGCCACACCAGCGCGTCGAGGGGATCTTCCTTGCCGGGGCGGTCGGGGTCGCCGCCGCGCTCGGCGAAGAACTTGTCCATCGTCTCGCGGTCGTAGCCGGACTCGTACCCGAACTGCTCGGTCGCATTGGCGCGGAAGTACACGTCGGGGAATTCGGGGTCGTCGACGACGTAGGCGGCGCCGGACGCGACGAACTTCTCGACCATCTCGATCACTTCGCCGATCGACTCCACCGCGCCGATGTAGTCGCGCGGGGGCAGCACCCGGAGGGCTTCCATGTCTTCGCGGAACAGCGCGGTCTCGCGCATGCCGAGGACGACCCAGTCCTCGCCGTCGCGGTTGGCGCGCTCGAACAGCGGGTCGTCGACGTCGGTGACGTTCTGGACGTAGTGCACGTCGTGCCCGGCGTCACGCCAGATCCGGTTCACCAGATCGAACGTCAGGTACGTGGCCGCGTGACCGAGGTGGGTGGCGTCGTAGGGGGTGATACCGCACACGTACATCGTGGCCGTGCGTCCGGGAGTGACGGGACGTACCTGCCGGTCAGCGGTGTCGAACAACCGCAGCGGAGGCCCCTGGCCTGGAACGGACGGGACAGCGGTTTCGGACCAAGAC
>NZ_JBFUGT010000382.1:0-5512 GCF_056402775.1 Rhodococcus sp. P3_B8 | reverse complement strand
CCTTTCTGGTAGCCGGAGCAACCAGAAAGGCGCACGGGCGCGGAGCGCCTATCCGTTGGCGGCGATGTCCTCGATCACCGAGATCATGGTGCGCACGGGCACGCCGGTGCCGCCGCGGCCGGTGTATCCCCACGGTCCCGACGAGTTGTAGGCCGGTCCGGCGACGTCGATGTGTGCCCACTGGACGCCGTCGGCGACGAACTCCTTCAGGTACAGGGCCGCCGCGAGCATGCCGCCCCAGCGATGGTTGGTGACGTTGGCGAGGTCGGCGACCTTCGAATCGAGGTCCGAGCGCAGTTCGGCGGGCATCGGCATGGCCCACGCGTTCTCGCCGATCTCCTGGGAGATGGCGGCGACGCGGTCGCGGAACTCGTCGGTGCCCATGACACCGGGCGTCCGGTTGCCCAGCGCCACCATCTGCGCGCCGGTGAGGGTCGCGGTGTCGATGAGGTAGTCGGGGTCGTCCTCGCATGCGCGGACGATGGCGTCGGCGAGGACGAGGCGTCCCTCCGCGTCGGTGTTGATGACCTCCACCGTGGTTCCGCCGTACTGGGTGAGGACGTCGCCGGGACGCTGCGCGGTGGACGACGGCATGTTCTCGGCCATCGGCACGGTGGCGGTGACGTCGACGGGCAGTCCGAGCTTGGCGGCGAGGACCACGGTGGCGACAACGGCTGCGGCGCCGCCCATATCGGACGTCATGTTCTCCATGCCTGCGGCGGGCTTGATGGAGATGCCGCCGGTGTCGAACGTGATGCCCTTGCCGACGAGCGCGACCTTGGGGGCGTTCCGCTTCTTGGCCGAATAGGTCAATCGGACGAGTCGCGGCAGCCGGGAGGAGCCCTTGCCCACCCCGAGGATGCCGCCGTACCCGTTCTTTTCGAGCGCCTTCTCGTCGAGGACCTCGACCTTCAGTCCGGCGTCGGTGCCGAGAGTCTTTGCGCGGTCGGCGAATTCGGCGGGGAACAGGTGGCTCGGGGGAGTGTTGACGAATTCGCGGGCGGTGGCGACGGCGTCGGCGATCGCCGCGGACCGTGTGAGGGTCTCCTTCGCCTCCTTCGCGCGCGGAGACGAGACCAGCAGCTCCACCCGCGAGACGGGCTGTGCGTCGGGGCCGGGGGCGGATTTCGCGGACTTGAATTCGTTGAAGCGGTACGCGCCGAGGGCGAAACCTTCGGCTGCCGCACCGAGATCGAGTACCGACAGGGTGGTCGCGACGGTGCCGACGCCACTGAGCGACCGCGCCGCGGCGCCCGCGGACTTGCGGATCTGCTCGGAGTCGAGCTTCTCGGCGGAACCGAGCCCGACGGCGAGCACGCTGTCGACCGGAAGCGTGTCGGGTGCGGGGATGCGGGTCGTCTCCTCCGCCTTGCCGGAGGCCCCCACCGCGACGAGTGTGTCGAGCAGACYGGCCAGCACCGATTCGTCGACGAGGCCGTCGCCGAGCGCGATTTCGGGGCCGTCCGAGGTCGACGTCAGCCCGATCACCAGCACGTCCACCCGCTTGCCGACGGTGCCGGCGAGGGCGAGTTGTGGTCCGAGGGGTCGGGCTGTGTGAGTGCTCACGGTGTCTCTCCTGCAGCGGTTCGGGATCGGGGGGTGTCGGATGGTCGACGTCCGTCCCGATGGTAGTGCTCGTCCGCCGTCGCCTACCCGGTGCGCCCTGGGGTCGGATAAGTTGAGGCCCATGACCGAGGAGCAGTTGTCGCAGGGTCCCGTCCACGCCGTTCACGTCGAACTCGGGGCCACGTTCGCTCCCTTCGGCGGCTGGGAGATGCCCGTCTCGTACGCCGGTGTCGTCGCCGAGCACACCGCGGTGCGCGAGTCGGTAGGGGTGTTCGACGTCAGCCACCTCGGCAAGGCCCTCGTGCGGGGCAGCGGCGCCGCCGCCTTCGTCAACTCGGCGCTGACCAACGATCTCGACAAGATCGGGCCCGGCAAGGCGCAGTACACGCTGTGCTGCACGCCGTCGGGCGGCGTGATCGACGACCTGATCGCCTACTTCGTGAGGCCCGACGAGGTGTTCCTCGTCCCCAACGCGGCCAACACCGCGGACGTGGTCGCGGCACTGGCCGCCACGGCGCCCGAGGGTGTCACGGTGGAGAACCAGCACCGGGACTTCGGTGTGATCGCCGTCCAGGGCCCGAAGTCGGCCGAGGTGCTCACCGCGCTCGGCCTGCCGACGGACATCGAGTACATGGCCTTCGCGGACGCCACCTGGGACGGGGTTCCCGTCCGCGTCTGCCGCAGCGGGTACACCGGTGAGATCGGATTCGAACTGCTGCCGCGCTGGGAGGACAGCGAGACGCTGTTCCGGGCCGCGGTCGAGCAGGTCCGCGCGCACGGCGGCCAGGTCGCCGGTCTCGGTGCCCGGGACACGCTGCGCACCGAGATGGGATACCCATTGCACGGTCACGAACTGTCCCTGGAGATCTCCCCGCTCGAGGCGCGATGCGGCTGGGCGATCGGGTGGAAGAAGCCGAAGTTCTGGGGCAAGGAGACGCTCACCGACGAGAAGGAGTCCGGCCCGGCGCGCAAGCTGTGGGGCATCAAGGCACTGGACCGCGGGGTACTCCGAGCCGGTCAGACCGTGCTGCGCGACGGCGAGTCGATCGGCGAGACCACGTCGGGCACGTTCTCGCCCACGCTCAAGGCCGGGATCGCATTGGCATTGCTCGACTCCGGAGCCGGCGTATCGGCGGGTGACGAGATCGCCGTGGACGTCCGGGGGCGCTCGCTGCGCGCCGAGGTGGTGTCTCCGCCGTTCGTGGAGATCAACACCAAGTAAGCGCCTGTCGCGGACGACCTGTCGGCCGTGGGGCGGCGGAAGGCGTTCGATAAGATCACGGGCATGACAGGTGTCACCGAGTTCGTTCGCATCCCGCATCCCGCCCTCACCTCCGACGAGGTACGGCGAGAGATACTGGCGGCGCCCGGATTCGGCCGGTACTTCACGGACCACATGGTGTCGATCACCTACTCCACGGAGCTCGGCTGGCACGACGCCAAGGTGGAACCGTACGGGCCGCTTCAGCTCGACCCCGCCGCGATGGTGCTGCACTACGGACAGGCCATCTTCGAGGGGCTGAAGGCGTACCGGCAGCCCGACGGCGGCATCTCGACGTTCCGCCTCGAGGCGAACGCCGAACGACTCGCGACGTCGGCTCGCCGTCTCGCGATGCCGGAACTGCCGGAGGAGTTGTTCGTCAAGTCGATCACCGAACTGCTCGAGCTGGACCACGAATGGGTGCCCGCCGCCGGTGGTGAGGACGCGCTGTACCTTCGCCCGTTCATGTTCTCCACCGAGGCCGGACTCGGGGTGCGTCCGGCCGACGAGTACCGCTACCTGCTGATCGCCTCGCCCGCAGGCGCCTACTTCCCGCGTGGTGTGAAGCCGGTCAGCGTGTGGCTGTCGACGGAGTACGTGCGCGCCGCACCCGGTGGCACCGGCGCCGCCAAGTTCGCGGGCAACTACGCGGCTTCGCTTCTCGCGCAGGCGCAGGCCGCCGACGAGGGATGCGACCAGGTGGTGTGGCTCGACGCGATCGAGCGGTCGTACGTGGAGGAGATGGGCGGCATGAACCTCTTCTTCGTGTTCGGCTCCGGTTCCGACGCCCGCCTCGTGACGCCGTCCCTGTCCGGTTCGCTGCTGCCGGGTATCACCCGCAACTCGCTGCTGACCCTCGCGACCGACGCCGGGTTCGCGGTGGAGGAGCGTCGGATCAGCACCGACGAATGGCGCACCAAGACCAAGTCGGGCGAGATCACCGAGGTGTTCGCGTGCGGTACGGCGGCGGTCATCACACCCGTCGGCCGGGTCAAGTCGGCCGAGGGTGAATTCACGATCGCCGACGGCGAGCCCGGCGAGGTCACCATGGCCCTGCGCGACACTTTGACCGGCATTCAGCGGGGAACGTTCGCCGACACCCACGGGTGGATGACCAAACTGCGCTGAGCTCGGTTCCGGCGGGTGCTCAGAAAGTGAGACCGATCGCCGCGACGGTGACGGTGATCTCGAGCGCGGCGCCGAGAACGTCGCCGTTCAGGCCGGCGAATCGCCGGACGCAGTGGGCCACCAGCAACGCGGTGAGCGTCAGCGCAACCGCCACGACGACCGGTCCCTGCCACCACGGCGAGGTGCACCACGCGGCCGCCGCAAGGAGCGGAACGGTCCAGGCGATGCCGGTCCACGGTGACTGGGTTTCGGCGACCAGTGCGCCGAAACCTTCCGTCGACGACGCGGGAATTCCGCGCCGGCAGGCGAAGACGACCGCCACCCGCCCAGCCGCCACGGCGACGGCGACGCACGCGAATTGTCCTGCGGCGGCGAGAGATCCGAACGCCAGTCCCTGCGCGCCCAGGCAGATCACCAGGGCGCACACCCCGAACGGGCCCGCACCGCCGCTGTGCATCACGGCCCGCGCCCGCTCCGGCGGCCCGTAACAGCCGAGCCCGTCGACCGTGTCGGACAGACCGTCGATGTGCATGCCCCGGGTGGCGAGAGCGTGTGCACCCACCGTCATCAGGCCGGCGAGGGCGGGGTCGAGACCGGCGGACACGAGCGCCCACAGCAGCCCCGCGGCCAGGACTCCCAGCGCGATCCCGGTCACCGGCGCCGCCCGGATCGCGCGGCGACCCGACACGCGGTCCACGGAATCCGGTCCGTGCAGGGGAAGAACTGTCAGCCAGGAGAACGCGAGCAGCACGCCCGACACGGTCAGCCCGCGGTATCGGCGGCGGAGCCGGTCTCGGTGCCCTCGCCGTCCTCGGCGTCGCGGGTGCTGACGCCGGCCTCAGCGAACGTCGCCATCTCCGCGAGCGTGGCGACGGCGCCCTGCAGGATCGGCAGTGCGGTGACGGCCCCGGACCCCTCGCCGAGCCGCATGTCGAGTTCGAGGAGAGGGTCGAGTTGCAGATGCTTCAGCGCGATCGTGTGTGCCGGTTCCGTGGAACGGTGACCGGCCAGCCACCACGCGCGGGCGCCGTGCGCGAGTTCCTCCGCGACCATGGCGGCCGCGGTCACGACGACGCCGTCGAGAATTACCGGGGTCTTGCGGGCGGAGGCCTGGGCGAGGAAGCCGGCCATCGCGGCGAGGTCGGCGCCCGACACCGTCCGCAGGAGCGCCACCGTGTCCCGGACCACCGGCCGGGCCCGGCGCATCGCGTCGCGGATCGCTGCCGTCTTCCGGATCCAGCCGGCGTCGTCGACACCGGTGCCCCGGCCGACCGCCGCCACCGGTTCGGTGTCCGTCAGCGCGGCGATGAGAACGGTGGCCGGTGTGGTGTTGCCGATTCCCATGTCGCCGGCGATCAACAGGTCTGCGCCGGAATCGATCTCGGAGTCGGCGATGGACCGTCCGGCCTCGATGGCCTGCAGTGTCTCCTCGTGGGTGAGCGCGTCCTCGCGGTCGATCGCCCCCGACGAGCGGCGGATTTTGAACGCGGACACCGACGGATCCGTGTCGCCGTCCACGGACAGGTCGACGACGCGCACGCTGGCGCCTGCCCGGTT
>NZ_JBFUGT010000381.1:0-5519 GCF_056402775.1 Rhodococcus sp. P3_B8 | reverse complement strand
GAATCGCGACCGCCGGCGCCGAAGGGCTCGAAGCCGACGACGTGCTCGGCACCCTGGCCGCCACCGAGACCCGCGACACCACCATCGTCGTCACCGGCGACCGCGACCTCCTGCAGGTCGTCACGGACGCCCCGGTGCCGGTGCGGGTGCTGTACGTGGTGCGCGGCCTCGCCAAGGCCGAACTGCTCGGGCCGGAAGAGGTCGCAGCCAAGTACGGGGTACCCGCCGACCGGGCCGGTGAGGCCTACGCCGAACTCGCCCTGCTGCGCGGCGACTCGTCCGACGGGCTGCCTGGTGTGAAGGGAATCGGCGAGAAGACCGCGTCGAGCCTGATCATGCAATACGGATCGCTCGCCGCCCTGCGGGCCGCCGCAGTCGACCCCGAATCCGACATGGCGAAGGGTGCGCGCGCGAAATTCGCCGCCGCAGCCGACTATCTCGACGCGGCACTGCCGGTGGTGCGGGTGGTGCGGGACGCCGATGTCGAGCTGTCCCGCGAAGACACGCTGCCTGCCGAACCGGTCGACGCGGACCGGCTCGGCAGGCTGGCGGAGGAACTCGGAATCGAGAATTCCGTCGGCCGCCTCACTGCGGCGATGAAAAAGGTGGCCGCCGTACGGGTTCCGTGACGGCCATCTAGCTGGGGCGGCTCACTTCGTACGTGCCCTTGTCGTCGGTGAAGGTGAGAGTGACCTGCTTCTTCTCACCGTCCACGGTGAGACTGCACGTGAAGCTGTTGCCCTTCTTCACTTCCTGATCCGCGGGGCACGTGACACCGGACACGTTTTCGGCGCCGTACGAATCGGTGACGATGCGCTCGACACCGTCCTCGGCCGCCTTCTGATCGAGTGTGTCCGTGCCGAACACCGTGAACGCGAGCACCAGGGCGATACCCACAATGACCAGCAGAGCCACCACACCGCCGATGATCAACGGCAGCTTCGACTTCCCCGACGACGGCGGCTGCCCCCACTGCTGCTGGCCGGGGGTCGGGCCCCACTGCTGCGGCTGACCCGGTTGCTGACCCCACTGCGGCTGCCCGGGATGCTGACCCCACTGTCCCGGACCCGGCTGCCCGAGCTGACCGGGTTGCGGCTGCTGACCCCACTGCGGTTGTCCGGGCTGCTGGGGGTGCTGACCCCACTGCGGCTGCCCGGGCTGCTGAGGCTGACCCGGCGCCGGCTGTCCCCACGGCTGAGCGGGCGGCTGCTGACCGTACTGCGGCGCCCCGTACTGGCCGCCGGCCTGGTCAGGGTTACCCTGGCCCGGTTGCTGTCCCTGGGCCCATTGCCCGTTCGGGTCGTTCGGTCCGTAAGGGCCGCTCATCGTCGCCTCCCGCTCACGTGTCAAGTTTTGTACCTACCGTAACGCCCCGCCATCGGATTCGGGCCTTCGGACGGCGTGCGAATCCAACCACACGGCGTCGGGTCACGCAGCATCCACGGCGACGACACCGCGGCGGATCGCCGCGACCGCCCGACCTGCGGCCTTGCCGACCTGCGGATCGGGGGACGTCGACCGGACCTGTTCGAGCAGGTCGATCACCTGCCTGCACCACCGCACGAAGTCGCCGGCAGACAGCGCACGCCCCTGATCTCCTGCCGCGATCAGCGCCTCGACGAGCGAATTGTCGCTCGCCCAGTGGAAGATCGCGGCAGCGAAGCCGAGGTCCGGCTCACGGGTGGGCGGCAGTTTGTGCCGGATCTCGTCCGCCCGAAGTTCCCGCCACACCCGCACGGTCTCGTCGAGGGCGTGCCGTAGTGCTCCCGGACCGCCGCCTTCGACGGTGTCCCCTTCACGGCGCGATTCGAAGATCACGGCGGACACGACGGCGGCGAGTTCCGCGGGCCCGAGACCCTTCCACACACCCTGCCGGAGGCACTCGGCCACCAAGAGGTCGCTCTCGCAATAGATTCGACTCAGCCGTGTGCCGTGTTCGGTGGCGTCGGGGTGTTCGCCCGGCGAGATGTAGTCGCGTTCGGCGAGCAGCGACAGGATGCGATCGAACGTGCGCGCCAACGAGTTCGTCGTGGCAGCCACCTTCTGCCGCATCGTCTCGGTCTCGCGGGCCAGCCGGTTGTAGCGCTCACCGATCCGGCTCAGCTGCTCGCGGTCGGGCCAACTGTGGCACGGGTGCTGCCGGATGGCGCGCCGCAGCCGCGCGATCTCGGCATCATCGGTGGCAGCACCCGACTTCTTCCGCTTCCGGCGTCCCGGCGCGACGATTCCGGTGCTGCGCAACGCCGATGCCAGATCGCGTCGCACCCGTGCGGTGTGATGATCGAAGCGCCGCGGCAACCGCATCGATCCCAAAGACCGTGCGGGCTCCGGGAAGTCGCCGGCCGACACCCGGCCCGCCCACTTCGCCTCGGTGAGGATCAGCGGCTTCGGATCCGTGGGGTCCCGGTCCGGTTCCAGCACCACGGCCAGACCCGAGTGCCGTCCCACCGGGATCGCGATCACGTCGCCGCGCCGCAGTGCGACGAGCGAGGCGACGGCGGCGTCCCGGCGTTCGGTTCGACCTGCCCGTTCGAGTGACCGTTCCCTGTTGCTCAGTTCCTCCCGCAGGCGCGCGTACTCGAAGTACTCGCCGTCCTCGCCGCCCAGCCGTTCGCGGAGCGTGATGAGCGCGGCCTCGTTGCGTTCGATGCCCCGCGTCAGGCCGACCACCGACCGGTCGGCCTGGAACTGGGCGAACGACCGCTCGAGCAGGGCCCGTGATTCCGCGGCTCCCATGCGATCGACCAGGTTGATGGTCATGTTGTAGCCGGGACGGAACGAGCTGCGGAGCGGGAACGTGCGCGTGGAGGCCAGCCCGGCGACGTCCACGGGTTCCACCCCGGGCTGCCACAGGACCACCGCGTGACCCTCGATGTCGATGCCGCGACGTCCGGCCCGGCCGGTGAGCTGCGTGTACTCCCCCGGGGTGAGTTCGGCGTGGGCCTCACCGTTGTACTTGACGAGGCGTTCGAGGACGACCGTGCGGGCAGGCATGTTGATGCCCAGCGCCAGCGTCTCGGTGGCGAACACGGCCCGGACCAGTCCCTTGACGAACAACTCCTCGACCGTCTGCCGGAACGCGGGCAGCATCCCCGCGTGGTGCGCGGCGAGGCCCCGCTCGAGCGCCTTGCGCCATTCCCAGTACCCGAGGACCTCCAGATCGGCCTTCGGTAGTTCGGCGGTGTGGGCGTCGATGATGGTCCGGATCTCGGCGACCTGCTCCGGCGTCGTCAGATCGAGGCGGGACCGCAGGCACTGCGCCAGCGCGGCGTCGCACCCGGCGCGGCTGAAGATGAACGTGATCGCCGGGAGGAGTCCCTCGTCGTCGAGGCGGGAGATCACTTCCGGTCGGGGCAGCGGCCGGAAATCGCTGGAGAACCCGCGCCCGCCGCCGCGGCGTCCCCTGCCACGCGACTCCCACGAGTCGGCGCGCTCGAGAGCCTGTCGCTGTTTGACGTGACGGACCAGATCCTGGTCGACCACCAGATCCTTGAGCGCGTCCCCACTGCGCGCCCTCGTGTCGAAGAGGTCGAACAGTCGCTTCCCGACCATGATGTGCTGCCACAGCGGGATCGGGCGGTTCTCGTCGACCACCACGGTCGTGTCGCCGCGCACCGTTTCCATCCACGCGCCGAACTCCTCGGCGTTGCTGACGGTCGCCGACAGGCTCACGAGTCGGACGTCCTCGGACAGGTGCAGGATCACCTCTTCCCACACGGCCCCACGGAACCGGTCCGCCAGGAAGTGCACCTCGTCCATGACGACGTGGGACAACCCGCGCAGCGCCGGGGAGTCGGCGTACAGCATGTTCCGCAGCACCTCGGTGGTCATGACGACCACCGGGGCGTCCGAGTTGATGCTCGAATCGCCGGTCAGCAGCCCGACGGTGTCCTTGCCGTACCGCCGCACCAGCTCCGCGTACTTCTGATTGCTCAGCGCCTTGATCGGTGTGGTGTAAAAGCACTTGCGACCGGACGTGAGCGCCAGATGCACGGCGAATTCGCCGACCACGGTCTTGCCCGCGCCGGTCGGGGCGCAGACGAGGACGCCGTGGCCGCCCTCGAGCGCGCGGCAGGCGTTGATCTGGAAGGGGTCGAGCACGAAGCCGAGCTGCGCCGAGAACACGTCGAGTTCGGTGCCGCCGGTCGTGTCACCTGTTGTCACTGCCACCCCGTCAGATTGTCACAGGGTGTCGGAGAAGTCCTGACCCGGTGTGTTGCTGCCGGTCGTGCTCGCGTCGTCGTTCTTGTTCGCGCCGCCGGACTTGCCGGACTTGCGTGACCGCCGGAACCGGCCCGCCGGCTCGGGAACCGGTGTGGCGGCGACGTCGAACGCTTCGTTCAGGTCCGACGGCGCGGCGATGGTCGACGCCTCGTCGTCGTCGAGGGCACCCCACTCCTGTTCCGTGCGACGGGCCTTGCGGCGGTCGTTGATGCGGGCGATCTGCACGGCGACCTCGAACAGCACGGTCAACGCGAACGCGAGCGCGAGCATCGAGAACGGGTCCTGCCCGGGGGTGGCGATCGCGGCGAACACGAACAGAGCGAAGATCAGGCCGCGGCGCCACGCCTTGAGCTTCGCGTAGGGCAGGATGCCGACGAAGTTCAGCGCGACGATGAGCAGCGGGATCTCGAAGCTGACTCCGAAGATGATCAGCAGGTTGATGATGAACCCGAAGTATTCCGCGCCACCGAGTGCGGTGATCTGGACGTTGTCGCCGATCGTCAGCAGGAAATGCAGCGCCTTCGCGACGACCACGTAGGCGAGGACCGCTCCGGCCATGAACAGCGCGGCACCGGACACCACGAAGCCGATCGCGTAACGGCGCTCCTTCGAGTAGAGGCCGGGCGTGATGAACGCCCACAGCTGGTACAGCCAGATGGGGCAGGCCAGGACGATGCCCGCGGTCAGCGCGACCTTGAAACGGAGCATGAACTGCTCGAACGGTCCGGTCGCGAGGAGACGGCACGACCCGTCGTTGCTCAGGTCGGCGCGACTCGACGCAGGCAGCGAACAGTACGGCCCACGCAGAAGCTCACCGAGACTCTCGATCCCGAGAATCTGGTGGGAGTACCAGAAGAAGCCCACCGCGGTGGTGACCACGATGGCCAGCACGGACAGGAGCAACCGCGTGCGCAGCTCGTAGAGGTGATCGACCAACGACATGGTGCCGTCGGGATTGGTCCTCCGCTTGCTGTGGCGCGGATCGAACGGAATTCGCACTGTTGTTCGCCCTAGTCTTGGTCAGCAGGCAACCGGGGTGAAGAATCACCCCGGTTGTCAGGCGGCTCGGGCTACGCCGACTTGGGCTCGGTGTGCTGCGGCTGCACCGGCGCCGGAGGGGTGACCGGTGCGGTGGTGGTGTCCGCCACGGGCAGCTCGGCGGGCGCGCTCTGCTGCGCGGTGGGCGCCGGCGTGCTGTTGTCGTTCTGCATCTCCTTGACCTCGCTCTTGAAGATGCGGAGCGAACGGCCGAGTCCACGAGCCGCGTCGGGCAGCYTCTTGGAACCGAACAGGAT
>NZ_JBFUGT010000380.1:0-6518 GCF_056402775.1 Rhodococcus sp. P3_B8 | reverse complement strand
CGACCATGCTCGGTCGCTGCGAGGGGTGCCCGTCCAATGTCGACGTGGAACTGCTCGAATCGCTGCGGTCGTGGCGGCTCGAGAAGTCGCGGGAGCTGAAGGTYCCGGCGTACGTGGTGTTCAGCGACAACACGTTGACGGCTCTYGCCGAGCAGCGGCCGCAGGACGATCGCGGGCTCGTCGCGATCCCCGGGATCGGTGCGAAGAAGCTCGAGCAGTTCGGCGAGGACGTCCTCGGTGTGATCAAGGGAAGCGGTAGTCCCTGAACGACTCCCACGCGGTGCGGGAGTAGCGCGCATCACTGCAGGTCAAAAATAGGTTGTGCGGTTCTGGAGAATTGCCTACTGTGGTTTCAGTGCGCGGGGAGACCCGTGTGGTTCACATCGGATCGAGAAGAAATGGAGGTGGCAGTGAAATGACGAAGTTCCAAGCACATGAGACGGCAGTCGCTGCTGCCTCCGCGCTGTTCGGCATGAACGCGGCGGAAACGGCACCGGCGATTGTCTGGTCGGCAGCCCGTCGTCGTCCCGCAGCAGCAGTCGAGTCCGTGTATCGGAGTTGTCGAGGAATTCCTCGGTAGATCAACTCCCACCGTCTTTCCAAGGCCACGGACCCGCATCGCGGACCGTGGCCTTTGTAGTTCGAGCACCTTTCCCGCTCGCAGCCTCGGCTCTGGTTCGCACCCACTTCATCGAACCGAAGAGATTGACCGTCGCAATGAGAGCAGAGGAGAAGGACGTGTCTACCGTGACATGCCGAGGGGTATCCGAAACCTCAACCGCCACAAGCGGATTTGTTCAGATAGTGTCCGCACGTGGTGACCTGCCGTGCCGGGTCGATGATCCCGACCTGTGGTTTGCGGATTCTCCCACCGAGCTGGAACAGGCGAAGGCGCTGTGCGCGTCCTGCCCGATCCGCTCCCGCTGCCTCGACGCGGCCCTCGATCGGGGTGAGCCGTGGGGCGTGTGGGGTGGACTCACACGAGTGGTCCGGGCGAACGCCCGTTCTGTGTTTTCGGGGTCAGACGGTGTCTTCGTCCTCGGGGGCAGGCTCGGCGAAGCCGGGGAGCCACCGGGTGAGGATCTCCATGTACGGCGCGTACGCGTCCAGCTGAGCGCAGATTCCCACCGAGCCGACGAGAACCCGGAAGATCATCAGGTACTCCGCCGGCAGATTCAGTGCCCGGGCCGTCCGGAACTGTGCACTGTTGAAGTCGGTCGCGGAACCCGCGGCCTTCTGCAGCCAGGCGCGGGTGAAGTGGAACGATTCGGTGCGGATCGGGTCGGTGACGGGACGCAGGTAGTCCGCGATCTCCTTGTCGGTGACCGTCCGGCCGGGCAGAACGAATCCGTTGGCGTGCAGCAGCTCCGTCAGTTCGTCGAACTGCTCGTGGAGCGCCAGCCGGACCATGGACCCGAGTACTGGGGGAAGACCGTGCGGAAACGGTGCCGCGGCACCGAAATCGATGACACCGAGGCGGCCGTCGCTGTGCAGCATGAAGTTACCCGGATGCGGGTCGCAGTGGAGCAGGCCGACGCGGGTGGGGGAGGCGAAGTGGAACTCCGCGAGCAGTGCACCCGCGGTGTTGCGTTCCTCGGGGGTGCCGTCGGCGATGATGGCCGACAGCGGCTTCGCCGACATCCACTCGGTGACCACGACCTTGGGGGCACTGGCGACCACGTGCGGAATCGCGAACTGCGGATCCCCGTCGTATACCTTGGCGAAGCGGCGCTGATTGTTCGCCTCGATCCGGTAGTCGAGTTCTTCCTCGGTGCGGGCCGTGAACTCGTCGATGACCGGGCGCACGTCGACGCCGGGCATGACCGAGGCGAACAGTCCCGCGAATCGGCCGAGCGTCTTCAGGTCGGCGCGCAGCGCCTCGTCGGCGCCGGGGTACTGAACCTTGACGGCCACGTCGCGACCGTCGGCCCACACCGCGCGGTGTACCTGGCCGATGCTGGCCGATGCGGTCGGGGTGTCGTCGAACGACTGGAACCGGTCACGCCACTTGGTGCCGAGCTGTTGGTCGAGCATTCTGTGGACTGCCCGCGCGGGCAGGGGAGGCGCCTGCGCCTGCAGCTTGTTCAGCGATTCACGGTAGGGTTCCGCGAACTCTTCGGGGATCGCCGCCTCCATGACGCTGAGCGCCTGCCCCAGTTTCATGGCACCGCCCTTGAGTTCGCCGAGGACCGCGAACAATTGCTCGGCGGCCTTCGCGCTYAGCTGGGCGTCGATCTCGTCCTTGTCACCGCCGGTCAGCTTCCGGCCGAAGCCCATCGCGGCACGCCCCGCGATCCCCAACGGGATGCTCGCGAGCTTGGCGGTGCGGGCGGAACTCCTGCGGGGGATGTCGGACACCCCACCATCATGCATCATGACCGAAGCCGGTTCGATTCGCCCACGGCGGGTGCCAGATACGTGCAGCTGCAGCTCGCCTGCCGTGGCCAGCGCCGGGTCACCAGCCGGTGCGCGCCGAGATCGATCTCGAGCGTCGCGTCGAGGCTGCTGGGCGGCGCGCCTCGCGGAGCAGCCAAGACGGCCTCGAGCTGGCCGAGGGCGACTGCTGCCGTGGCCATGATCACGGCGGGGCTCGCGTGCCCGACCGTCCCGAGGAGCTGAGCGGACAGGTGCGGCCAGTCCTCGTCGTACGCGGCGCGGAGGAGGTCGGCGCACCGCAGGCAACTGGTGTGGCCCGGGAGCACCAGTGGGCCGACCACACCGCGGCCGTCACGCAGCCGGACCTGCAGGTGCGGTATCCCGTTCTGGACCAGATCCGCGACGAGCCGCGGTTCCGCCACCAGATCGTCCGCGAGTACGACGCACAGGGCGTTCCATCGCCGGACGTCGCTGTCGGCGGAATAGCGGAAGGAGCGGGAGACCCGGATGCCGCCGTCCGTGAGCCCGGCCGACACCGCATCCGACAGCGGGCCGCGCCCGTGCACGCGAATCGGGATCGTGTCCGCGGCGGGGACGTGCCTGCGACATCGATCAGACCGGCCCGGTCGAGGTCGCCGAGCAGTTTCGACACGTCCGTGGGCGCCAGGCCGTATCCGACGGCGGTCCACAGGATGTGCGGCCGCGAGTTCTTGCCGTCGAGCAGTCGGACGACGGCCAGGAGTTGCTCGGTCCGGACCCCGGGCGGCGGGGCGAGTACGAGCGCGCGCTCGGGATCCCAGCCGAACTGCACCCGCCCGTCGGGGCGGACGAGTACGGCGATCCGGGGATCGAGGGTGACACCGACGTGGGGTGTGGGCTGGATGGTCACCCGCTGAGGATCGCAGGCCACGACCGGGCGTCAGCGCCGAAAACGCGGGTTGTCCACAGGCCGAAACATGCCTCGACCTGTGGACTTCCCGCTATCGCAAGATTGGTGGGATCAGGAGGTCAGGACTCGGACTCGTCGTCCTTGCCGGACTTGTCGCGTTCGGCTTCCTCGGCCCGCTCGCGCGCCTCGGTTGCCTCCAGCTGCGCCATCGGATTGTCGAAGTCGCCGCCGTCGCCGCCGCCGAGCACACGTTCGACGAACGCATCCGGGCTGTCGAGATCGGACGAGTCGGGCAACAGGTCGGGGTGGGCCCACACACCGTCACGGGCATCGACGGTCGACTCGGACGTCAGGCGAGTCCACAACTGCGCGGCCTCCCGGACCTTGCGGGGACGCAGTTCGAGTCCGACGAGCGTCGCGAACGTCTGCTCGGCGGGTCCGCCGGTCGCACGCCTGCGGCGCAGCGTCTCGCTGAGGGCCGCGACGCCGGGGAGTCGGTCGTTCAGCGCCGACGCGACGACGACCTCGACCCACCCCTCGATGAGGGCGAGCAGCGTCTCGAGTCGCTCGAGGGCCTGCTTCTGCTCGGGTGTGGTCTGCGGTTCGAACGCGCCCTGCTGCAGGATGTTCTCGAGCTGCGACGGATCGGTCAGCGCGGACGGGTCGAGTCCCTTCGCCATGTCCTCGATGGCCGAGAAGTCCATCGTGATGCCGCGGGCGTATTCCTCGACGGTGGCGAGGAGACGCTGACGCAGCCACGGAACGTGGCTGTACAGGCGCTGGTAGGCGGCCTCCCGCGCGGCGAGGAAGACGAGGATCTCGCGGTCGGGCTGTTCGAGCCCCTTGCTGAACCGCTCCACCGCGGCGGGAAGCAGTGCGCCCGTGCCCGCCGGGCCGAGGGGGAGGCCGATGTCGGTGGAGGTGAGCACCTCCTTCGACAACTGGCCCAGAGCCTGGCCGAGCTGGGAGCCGAACGCGAGGCCACCCATCTGGCTCATCATGCCGATCATCGGGCCGGCCATCTGCTGCGCTTCCTCGGGCAGCCCCTGCACCCACATGCCGGACACCTTCTCCGCGACGGGGTCGCACAGCCGCTTCCAGGTGTCGAGGGTGTTGTCGAGCCAGTCGTTGGGCGTCCACGCGACGGTCTTCGTTGCGCCGGCGGGCAGCGTCGTCGCGGCATCGAGCCACAGTTCCGCGAGCCGTGAGGCATCGGCGATCGCCTCGGAGTTGCCCTGGGTGATGGGAGCGACGGACCCCATCTGCTGGCGCGCGAGTTTCTTCGCGATCTCGTAGTTGACCGGGCCGGTCTGCTCACCGGAGCCCATCGACGTGCCCATCCCGCTCAGCATCTGGCCGAACTGGGTCAGCATCTGGCCGAGGGAGGCCGGGTCGAAGCCCCCGGCGGGAAAACCACCCGCCCCGAAACCGAAGTCGTCGGAACCGCCCGCGTTCTTGTCGCGGTCGGGCCCGTTCTGATCCCCCGTGTTCTTGTCACGATCGGGATCGTCGTCGGGTTTGGAGAAGCCGAAGGGCGGATTGCTCATGACTCAACGGTACAAGGCGCGTGGTTCCGTGGCTGTCCACCTCGTCACGCTGACGGCGAACACGCGGGACGGCCGACAGCCGTGTCCGAGGGTTCGCGCTCTACGCTGGTCCAGGTGAATCGACGGATCGTGACGCTTCTGGCTGCGCTGGCCCCGATCGTGGTACTCGGAATTCTCGGCACGGTGATCACGGTGCCGTACGTGGCCCTCGGGCCGGGACCCACGTTCAACACACTCGGCGAAGTGGGTGGTGAGGAAGTCGTCGCCATCGAGGGGACGGAGGTCGACGACACCACCGGCCACCTCAACATGACGACGGTCGCCGTGCGCGACGGGCTCAACGTGTTCGAAGCGTTCGGATTGTGGGCCAGTGGGCGTCAGGGCATCGTCCCCCGCGAAGAGGTGTACCCGCCGGACAAGTCGAAGGACGAGGTCAAACAGGAGAACGACGCCGACTTCCAGCAGTCGGAGGACAGCGCCGAACTCGCGGCACTCCACTTCCTGGGCAAGCCGGTGGACCTGCGGATCGCCAAGGTCGGTGAGGACGGCCCTTCCCAGGGACTGCTGCGCGAGGGCGACGTGCTGGTGAGTGTCGACGGAAAGCCGGTGTCCACTGTCGGTGGTGTGCAGGAGGCGGTGGCCGATGTGCCCCCGAAGACGGAGGTGCCGATCGTGATCCGGCGCGACGGCGCCGAGACGACGGTGCGGGTAGTGCTCGGCGCACGCCCGGACGACGAGTCCAAGGGCTACCTGGGGATCACTCCCGAGGAGATCCCGGACGTCCCGTTCACGATCGACTTCAACCTCGCCGACGTGGGCGGCCCCTCGGCGGGGCTCATGTTCACCCTCGCCGTGATCGACAAACTCAGCCCGGGCGAACTCAACGGCGGCAAGTTCGTCGCCGGCACCGGCACGATCGACTCCGACGGCGACGTCGGTCCCATCGGCGGCATCAAGTACAAGCTGATCGCCGCGGAGGAGGCGGGCGCCGAGACGTTCCTCGTGCCGGCGAAGAACTGCGACGAGGCACGCCAGGGTGCGCCCGACGGGCTCCGGCTGGTGAAGGTCGAGAACCTCGGCGGAGCCGTCGACGCGCTCGAGGCGATCGATGCCGGAGCCGACGCGCCGCACTGCTGAGCGGTCAGTCCTCCTCGGTCGCGTCGAGGGTGGCGTACAACGCGCTGATGAGATTCGGTGCCAGATCCTCGTAGGTGAGCAGTTCGATGCCGGCGTACGGGTCGGCGTCCTCGTCGGGGCGCAACTGCATCAGACACAACGACGGTCCGTCGCGCAGCACGGCGGCGATCAACCGGGCGGACTGGCGGTCGGGATGCGACTCGGCCGCGGCCCGCGCCGCGTCGTCGGCGGCGTCTCGATCGGACAGCAGGGGGACGAGCGCGTCGTCGAGGTCGGACTCCGCCTCGGGCGGTAGAACGACGATCTCCTGAACGAGGGCGCACCCCACCACGGACTCCGGCCAGCTGGTGGTGGCGAGGAACTCGTCGAGTGCGCGCGACCCGCCGTCGATGTCGTCGGGGAACGGATCCTGTTCCACCGGGGTCAATTCCGCGCCGTCGGCGAGTTGGTCGAGCAGGCTCGGTTCGGCGGCCGCGAGCAGTTCGGTCGGGACGAGTGCGAACATCTGGGGCGGCTGATCCCACCCTCCGGCATCGACGAATTCGACCACCTCGCGCACACAGCGGGCG
>NZ_JBFUGT010000379.1:0-5561 GCF_056402775.1 Rhodococcus sp. P3_B8 | reverse complement strand
CTCGCCGGCGCCGCCAGCCGCTTCAGCTCCGAGACGATCGCCGCCTGGGTGTACTGGGCGATCATGTGGCCGCTGTCCACCCCGGGATCGTCGGCCAAAAACGGGGGCAGCCCGTGATTGCGGGCCACGTCGAGGAAGCGGTCGGTGCGGCGCTCGCTCATGCTCGCCACATCCGCGACGACGATCGCCAGGAAGTCCAGCACGTACCCGACCGGCGCCCCGTGGAAATTGCCGTTCGACTCCACCCGCCCGTCCAACGTGACCACCGGATTGTCGATTGCGCTCGCCAGTTCCCAGGACGCCACCCGCTCGGCGTGCGCGAGCGTGTCCCGCGCCGCCCCGGCGACCTGCGGGGCGCACCGCAACGAATAGGCGTCCTGCACCACGGTGCAGCTGGGATTGGCGTGGCTCTGCACGATCTCCGAGCCGGCGAGCAACCGAACCATGTTCGCAGCAGCGCGGGCCTGACCGGGGTGCGGCCGCAGCGCCTGCAGGTCCGGGGCGAACACCCGGTCGGTGCCCAGCAGCGCCTCCACGCTCATCGCCGCGGTGACGTCGGCCAGGCGCAGCAGCCCGTGCAGGTCCTCGCACGCCAGCACCAGCATGCCGAGCATGCCGTCGGTGCCGTTGATGAGGGCCAGCCCCTCCTTCTCCTCGAGGATCACCGGTGCGATACCGGCGGCGGACAGTGCCGTCGCCGCGGGCACGAGTTCGCCGTCCGCATCCCGCACCGTGCCCTCACCGATCACCGCGAGCGCGACGTGCGCCAGCGGCGCCAGATCGCCGGAGCATCCGAGGCTGCCGTATTCGTGGACCACCGGAGTGATCCCCGCCGACAGGAGGGACGCGTAAACCTGCGCGACTTCCGGCCGCGCGCCGGTCCTGCCGGTGGCCAGGGTCGACAGCCGCAGCAGCATCAGAGCACGCACGACCTCGCGTTCCACCTCGGGACCGTTTCCGGCGGCATGCGAGCGCACCAGACTGCGCTGCAGCTGCGTCCGGAGCGCAGAGGGGATGTGCCGGGTGGCGAGGGCCCCGAAACCCGTCGAGATCCCGTACACGGGCTTCGGGTCCTCGGCCAGCGCCTCGATGCGCTTCCGGGTTTCCGCCATGGCCGACATCGCGTCCCGCGAGATCCGCACCGGCGCGCCGAGACGCGCCACCCGGATCACTTCTTCGGCGGAGACCGCTCCGGTTCCGACCACGACAGACTCTTCGGCTCCCACAAACCCCAGTCTCCCCCGGGGCCGGGCGGAGAGTGACGGGATTGCGGGAGCGACGACGGCGTCTACAACCGGCCGCGGAGAGCTTCCTCGATTTCGCGTGGCGTCATCAGACGTTCGAGTTTTTCACTCGGCCACGAGGACGGACGTCCTTGCAATCGGGCTGATTCGAGTAGAGGGAGAGGGCTGCGGTCCCACCGCAGGATCGAATGAACATTCACTACCGATCACTTCCGAACACCGACTCGACAACTTTCCATTTGCGCCATTGCACCGGCGACATTTCGTCGCGCTCTTGACTCATCGCCCATCGTGCCCCGTTGGTTACACGGTTTCGATGAGGCGCGCGGAAGTGCTGGAAAACTGCGGTCGGGACGAGAATTCAGTGACCTACCGCACACCTCTCCGGCACGAGCGCCTACCATGAGGTCAAAGTAATTGTTACCTTACGTACCACCTTCCCTGACTGGAGACAGCCGATGGCAAACACCCTCGAAGCAAGCATCGACATCGACGCGACCCCGCAAGACGTGTGGGCCGTCGTGTCGGATCTGAAGCGGATGGGCGAATGGAGCCCCCAGTGCCGCACGATGCGCGTCCTCGGCGGCGTCGTCGAAGAGGGCACCAAAACCGTCAACATCAACCGCAAGGGCTTCCTCGTGTGGCCGACCACGTCGAAGGTCGTGAAGTTCCAGCCGAACAAGACCATCGCGTTCCGGATCCTCGAGAACCGCACCATCTGGTCGTACGAACTCGAGCCGACGGCAGGCGGAACCAAGGTCACCGAGCGCCGTGAAGCCCCGACCGGGACGTCGAAGGTGTCACAGTTCCTGGTCAAGACCGTTCTCGGCGGCAACGAGGACTTCGAGGTCGACCTCGTGAACGGCATGAACACCACTCTCGCCCGCATCAAGTCGGCCGCCGAACGCACGTAGTCCGGTTGACCCTCGACCTGGTCGAGGCCCCAGCGTGGTCCGCATGGACACACCGGACGCCGTCATGGCGAGGATCGCGCAGGGACAGGAACTGGCAGTAGCGGGTGACCGGGAGGGCGCCCGACGCATCTTCGAGGAGGTGTGGGACGCCCTCGCCGGTCCCGGCGACGACACACCGGACCCGCTGCACGTCGTCACGCTGGCCCACTACATGGCGGACGTCCAGACCGACCCCGCCGAGGAACTGCGCTGGGATCTGCGGGCCCTCGCCGCCGCCGACTCGCTGACCGACGACCGAGCCCGGCAGCACCACCCCTCGCTCCGGGTCGCGGGGTTCTACCCGTCGCTGCACCTCAACGTCGCGGCCGCTCATCACGCGCTCGGCCAGTCGTCCGAGGCACGCCACCATCTCGATCGGGCCACGCAGAGCTGCGAACACCTCACCGACAACGGATATGGCCGGATGATCCGCGGGGCCGTCGAGCGGCTCCGCGCAGAACTCGACGCCGAGGCTGTCGGACCGCAAGGGCAGAGTGAGCACCGTGCTCAGCATCGGTGAACTCGCCCGGGCGTCCGGTCTGTCGGTCAGCGCGCTGCGGTTCTACGACAAGGCGGGTGTGCTCACCCCGCACGTGGTCGACCCGCGCACGGGTTACCGCTGGTATGCCGACCGGCACGTGGGCGCAGCGGTCCTCGTCGCCGCGATGCGCCGGGTGGGTGTGCCGGTGAAGGACATGGCGGCCGTACTGAGCGGGACGGATGCCCACGGGCTCCTCGACCGACATCTCGGCCGGCTCGAGAAGGGGCTCGACGACGCCCGGCGCGAACTGGCAAGGATTCACCGCCTGCTCGACGCGCGAGCGGCGCGGGAGTGCACTGTCGTCCTCCGCACCACCGACCTCCTCACCGCGTTCGGCTCGGTGCGGTTCGCCGCCGACCCGGACTCGGCGTTCCCGGTGTTGCGCGGCTGCCTCCTGGAAACGGACCACGACGTGCTGCGGCTCGTCACCACCGACCGCTACCGGCTGGCGGTGGGAACGGTGACCCTCCTCGAACCGCCGGACGCACCGATCTCCGCCGTCGTCCCGTGCACGTTCCTGGACGACGCGGCCGGGCTGCTGGGTCGCCACGACACGGTGACCGTCGTCGTCGGCGCCGACAGCATCACCCTCCGCTGCGGCGCCGAACAGCTCGGCACCCGCCTCGTCGACGGTGCGTTTCCCGACCATCGCAGTCTGTCGCCCCTCGACCGCGGAATCGAACACACCTTCTCCTCGGCGGACCTGCGTGCACTCCTCGCCGACGCCGGCGACCGAGTGGATCTCGGCGTTCTCGAGTCGGGCGAGATCGTCGTCAGCAGGCAGGGGACGGAGCAGCCCGTGCGCTTCCAGGTGCAGGTGAACACCGGTTTTCTCCTCGAAGCCGTCGACGCGCTGCCGGGTGAGCAGTTGACGTTCCAGGTGGGTGGACCCATCACCCCGCTCGCCATCCGGCCACGATCCGTTCACACATCGGACCCCGCGAGTGCGTACTCTCTCCTGATGCCGTTGCAGCCGGTAGTGCTCACGTAATCTGTGGGTGCGGCGCGATGGCGCGCAGGCAGCACGTCCGTCCGACACAGTTAGAGGAGCCCGTGGCACGCAAGCCCACACCCCCCGGAACCCCGCAATCCACGAGCGTCGGGCACATCGTCGACCTCGTCCGCGGAGCAGTTCCGCCCCTGCACCCGGCCGGGCTGCCCTTCGTCCTCGCGCCACTCGGTGTGGCCGTCCTCGGCCGCAAGCGCAAGTGGGTCCGGCGTGGAGCGCTGACCTCGGCCGCAGCGTGCGCCGCGTTCTTCCGGCATCCGCACCGTGTTCCGCCGAACCGTGTCGGCGTCGTGGTCGCACCCGCCGACGGCGAGGTCGCGCTCGTCGACTCCGCGGTCCCGCCGTCCGAACTCGACATGGGCACCGAGCCGCTCCCCCGGGTCAGCATCTTCCTGTCCGTGCTCGACGTGCACGTCCAGCGCAGTCCTGTCGGCGGTGAGGTCACGAAGGTCGTCCACCGGCCGGGTCAGTTCCTCTCCGCCGATCTCGCCGACGCCAGCGAGGTCAACGAACGCAACAGCATGCTGCTGCACACCCCGGAGGGCCACGACGTCGCCGTCGTGCAGATCGCCGGTCTGCTCGCTCGCCGGATCGTCTGCGACGCCAAGGTCGGCGACACCCTCCCGATCGGAGACACGTACGGCCTGATCCGGTTCGGCTCCCGCGTCGACACGTACTTCCCGGCGGGCACCACGTTGCTCGCCGAGCGAGGACAGCGGACGATCGGTGCCGAGACCGTCATCGCTCAACTGCCGTGATCGCCAACGCGAAGCAGCAGCGGAGGGGTCGACCCCAGCAGGCGGTCCGGCTCCTGCCGAGCGTGGTCACGATCCTCGCGCTGTGTGCGGGGCTGTCCGCCGTCAAGTTCGCGCTCGACGGCGACCTCGGAACGGCGTTGGCCATGATCGGTGCGGCCGCGGTCCTCGACTCGCTCGACGGTCGGATCGCGCGCATGCTCGACGCCACCAGCAAGATGGGTGCCGAACTGGATTCGCTCGCCGATTCCATCTCGTTCGGCGTCGCCCCGGCCCTGGTCCTCTACGTCACGCTGCTGGACGGCCAGAGTTTCGGCTGGATCATCGCCCTGATCTACGCGGTGAGCATCGTGCTGCGGCTGGCCCGGTTCAACACGCTCCTCGACGAGGACGACATGCCGGGTTACGCCAACGAGTACTTCACGGGTGTCCCGGCGCCCGCGGGTGCCCTGGTCGCGCTGACCCCGCTGGCTGCCGCGGCGCAGTGGGGCGACGGCTGGTGGTCGTCGTATCCCGTCGTCGTGGCGTGGACCGTGATCTCCGCGGCGCTGATCGTCAGCCGGATCCCCACGCTCGCGCTGAAGACGGTGTCGGTGCCCCCGCACATGGCGGCCGGTCTGCTCGTCCTCGTGGCGCTCGCGGCGGCGGCTCTGGTCACCTACCCGTACATCCTGCTGATCGCGCTCGTCGCGGTGTACCTCGGGCACATTCCGTTCGCGGTCCACTCCAAGCGGTGGGTAGCCGCGCGACCCGAGACGTGGGACATCAAGCCGTCCGAGCGGCGGGCCATCCGGCGTCAGCCCGACGCCCGTGGCAGGCGATCCGCCGCACGGCTCGGACTGCGCCGTCCCCGGGCCCGATAGTTCGCTCCCGCACGTAGGCTCGACGGCGTGACCTCCCCGGAACTTGCGCTCACAGTCCGACTGAACACCTCGGCCGCCGACACCCGGCGCGGCGTGGTCCGGCTGCATCCGGAAGCCCTGGCCGCGCTCGGCCTCCGCGAGTGGGACGCGATCGCCCTCGTCGGCGCGCGCCGCACCGCCGCGGTGGCAGGTAGGT
>NZ_JBFUGT010000378.1:0-5563 GCF_056402775.1 Rhodococcus sp. P3_B8 | reverse complement strand
CCCACCGTCCTCGACGAGGTGCCCGCGAACGCGCGCATCGTCCGCGAGGAGATCTTCGGACCCGTCGCCGCGATCACCGGTTTCGACACCGAGGCCGAGGGCGTCGCCGCCGCCAACGACACCGAATACGGTCTCGCCGCGTACATCTACACCCAGAACGTCGACCGTGCGTTCCGCGTCGCCGACAAGCTCGAGAGCGGCATGGTCGGCGTCAACCGCGGAGTGATCTCCGACGTCGCCGCGCCGTTCGGTGGAGTCAAGCAGTCCGGCCTCGGCAGCGAAGGCGGCACCGAAGGCATCGAGGAGTACCTCGAAACCAAGTACGTCGGCTTCGCGTAAACCACCCGCCCCGAGACAGATCGGACACCGCCGGCCAGTTCCGGTTTCACCTGAAGGCGGCTAACGGCGAGATCATCGCGGCCAGCCAGGGCTACACCTCGAAGGCGGCGGCTCAAAACGGGATCGATTCAATCAAAGCCAATGCGGCAACGGCTCCAACCGCGGACCTAACCTGACCTGGAGGACGCATTCCTTGCGCTGGAAGGAACGCTCCGGCGRCAGGCTATTCGGTTCGGGCGGCGCAGACCCAGCAACCCTTGGCCCGCCATTTCGGTAGCGGCCATTCGGTGGGATCGAAATGCGGCTGCTGCTCCATCCCCCGCGTGGGCCGACCACACACCGCCTTCACCTCCGGCCACTTGACGGTGTGCGCGTCAGCGACCAGACCGGACACGCAGTTGCCGCCCAACGTGGGGTGCTAAACACCGCGGTTATCGACTTGCTCAATCCGGATACGAACATTCACCGTAAAAGGCTCCGCCGATGCCGTTTTCGGGCAGCGTTGTCAGGTGGTTCTCGTAGAAGTTGAGGTCCTGGCGCTGCGGCAGGACCTTGACGTCGTGCGCGATGCGTACCACGGTTCCGTTGTCAAGCAACGCCAATGAGAAGGACACCGCCTTGATCAGCACCATGCCCCACCGCTGACCGCTGACCGAAGACAGAAGAGGGGCCCTGCACCGGATCGGTGCAGGGCCCCTCTTCTGTGAGGTGCGGGGGATTACTGCGGGAGCAGTCCCTTGTTCGCGTCGATGAGCTGCAGGATCTGGGGATCGATCGCGATGCCCTGAGCCTTGACGGCCTCGATCGCGKTGTCGACGACACCGGCGTACTGCGAGGTGCCGYTGGTGCTGGGGACGCCGCCCGTGAGGTCGGGSAGKGCCGGCGCCGCGGGGGCCTCGGGCACGGTTGCGGGGGCGGTGCGCTGGGTGGGTGCGCTGCTCAGGCCGAGGCTCGAGGAGCAGGACGGCCATGCGCCCCAGCCCTGGGAGTCGAGGACCTTCTCGGCGACGACGATCTGCTCTTCACGCGAGGCCTGGTTGGCGSTGGCCGCRTACTGGGTGCCACCGTGTGCGTTCCAGGTGCTCGGGGAGAACTGGAGTCCRCCCTGGAAGCCRTTTCCGGTGTTGATTCCCCAGTTTCCGCCGGACTCGCACTGCGCGAGGCGGTCCCAGTCGGAGTCGGGTGCCGCGTTCGCGGTGCCCGAGAAGGCTGCTCCGGCGACGCCCATGATGGCGCCGGTRACGGCGACCTTGGCGACGGTGCGGCCGGYGGTGGTGGGCTTGCGATGRCGTCCGCTCATAGTGGTCGAGATCCTCTCCACACGCGCCTGCGAGGTCAGCTGTCGGGTTCGGGCTGAGAGGTCGCCCGGCCTCGCCTCTCCTGGCTGGAGAGGGTCTGGCTTCACCCCAAGATCCGAGTGTGCGAGGCACATTCGGGCCGGTGTCCGTCTGAGAACTTGCGTTCCCTGGAGGACTTTGGGTCCCCCGTCCTCGTCCCTGGAATGCTTCGTCGGGACTCCGGTACCCGCGGGACGAGGTTTGGCGCGGCGGGCCGGATGTGGCCGATGTTTCCTCGGCCGGTGACGACGGTAACGGGCCGAGGCCGCAGTGTCACCATTTGATAACGCGGAGTGTCTTCGCCTGTTGCGGGACCTCATTGGGCGCGCAGAGACCGTGCCCAGCTAGTGGCGACAAGACGCGCGTATCGCCGAGCCGTTGCCCTTCCGTTACCGGGCCGTTATGTGAGTAAGCTCACGCCACCGGGTGCGTCGACGATCTCCTTGGCCGGTGCCCTGAGCGGAGATGGGGATGGGTGGGATGCGTAGATGACACTCAGGTCCGATCGGTGGGCATTGTGCGTCTTCGGCGCGGCGATGGCGCGGCAGACAGTGGAGGGGCGACATCGATCAGCTGAGGAGGAAGGCGGTTGCGATGGAGGGGATGGGCGCAGGGCGTGCGAGTCCCGGCCCTGCGGGCCACCTCAGTGCAGCCGCGCTCCCGCAGGAAACCCAGGACGAGAGCGCTGAACTCGTCGGTCCGCTCCAGCATGAGCGCGTGGCCGGTACACACTCCCACATCGGTCGTGCTGCACGCCCCGGAGAAGTGCTACTCGATGTGCCCGGACGAGTCGATCTCGGCGGATACCTCGTCGAGGCGGCGTTTGGCCCTCTCCAGCCGGCCCTCGAGTTCGAGGACTTCCACCACTAACTCGTCCCGCTCGGCCAGCCGGCGGGCAAGCTCGTCTCGAGGGGATTTGGTCTTCATCCATTCACGGTACGCCCAGGTCACCGACCGATGCCTGCTCCAGGATCGCCCCGTCGCAGCCCTCCCACGGTGTTGTTGCGCGGCGCGACGCACCCGCGTGTGTCCCGTAGGGTGAACCGGCCAATGATGCCGAACCGTAATGGAGAGACAGATGAGGCAGCTCGGTAGCGCCGGAGAACGAGACCTCCAGCATCGGTACGGCACCGTCGAGCGTGCCGTCCGGTTCTACGCCGAACAGGTGCTCGACCATCTCACTCCGGCCATGATCGATTTCGTCGGCCGCCAGGAGATCGCGTTCGTCGCCACCGCGGACGCGGCCGGCGAATGTGACAACAGCCTGCGCGCCGGCGCACCCGGATTCCTGCACGTGATCGACCCCAAAACCCTCGCCTACCCCGAGTACCGAGGCAACGGGGTGATGGCCAGTCTCGGCAACATCGCCGAGAACCCGCACGTCGGACTCGTGCTCGTCGATTTCGTCCACGATCTGATCGGGCTGCACATCAACGGCGCGGCGCGGATCGTCGAGGACGAGGTGCTGCGCTCCGAACTCCCGGATCTACCGGGCGACTGCGCGCCGGGACGAATCCCGCAGCGGTGGGTGATGGTGGAGGTCGAAGTGGCATACGTTCACTGCCGCAAGCACATTCCCCGCATGGAGCCTGTTCCGCACCACCGGGACTGGGGAACCGACGACACGAAACGCAAGGGCGGTGACTACTTCGACGCGAAAGACACCCAGCGATACGACAGAGCGGCGGCGACCGCACCGCCCGAATCGACTCCGGCCTTGCCGTCGAGGTGTTTCTGACGTGGCTGAGCGTCACGGTCGCCGGCCGCCGCTGACCGACGGGGGCACGCGAGAAGAGCCGGTCTCGTGACCCAGAGACGGGCACACCTGACCCGAAGCGCGTTACTGCAGCGGGCGGCGGAAGAATTCGACTGCCACGGGTATGTGCACGCGACGTTGAATGCGATCTCCGGGAAGTCCAGCACCACCAAAGGCGGCCTGTTTTTCCATTTCCCCGCGAAGGAGCACCTTGCCCGCGCAGTGATCGACGAGGGCTTCCGAAGATTCGAGCGGGCCTGCGCACAGCGGATGGCCACCCATGCCCGTGCATTGGAAACCCTCATCGATCTCTCCTATGTCCTCGCCGACTACGGCCGCGACGATCCGCTGGTGCGGGCCGCGTTCCGGTTGCTCTTCGAGATCGGCGACTACCGCGGCGATCGTGCGGCGCCGAGCATCTTCGAGACCTGGACGCTGCACTGCCGAAACCTCGCCCTTCGGGCCGGCGAGGAGGGGGATCTGCGCGTCGGCATCGACCCGGACGAGCTCGCCGAAGTCCTGGTGGAGATGGCCTTTGGGGCCCGGGTGCTCGTCACGGCGACCGGCGCTCTCGACAGCCCCACGCACCGGGTCACCACCGGATGGACACTGCTGCTGCCGACCCTCACCGGCCCGGCCGCCGAGACGTATTTCCGGCAGTTCGCCGCCCGGCGCACATCCTCCACGGTCTCTCCTCGGGGCATGGAGCCGACCGCGTCCTGACTTGGCCCGCGGGGTCGGCGGCCTGCCCTCGCGGGGCGCACGAGATCGCTTCATCACTAGTGGGTGATACCCGCAGGTGCCCGTCTCGTTCATCCTGGTCATCCCCCTGCACTGTCGAAGAGGTAGTGCGAGAGCGACGGGACGAAAAGGGAACCCACATGGTGCAACGCGACTCGTCCTGACCCGAGGGGATCAGGTATCTGAGGCAGGCGTGGATGGAAGCATCTCCTGCTCGAACCAGCGAGATCACCCCCTTCACCTGCTGGAGGGGCAGCGGGACGAGGACTGACAGCAGACCCCTCGGTCAGTCCTCCGGCTTCGGTGCCACCACGAAGTCGTAGGGTGCCATCGGGCCGACGAGGCGCATGGTGACCCGGTCGTCCCAGCGCGCGGCGAGGTCTCCGACCGTCTGCTCGAGTTCGCCTTGCCGGTCCACCTCGAGCAGGACCGCGATCTGGACCGCGTCCTCGTCGTGGGTGGGTTCGCGGACGGTGACGGTGTCGGTCAGCGGTGCCAGCACGTCGAGAGTGGTGCCGGTGTCCGTCTCCCGCTTGGCCTCGAGGGCGTGGCCGATCATCTCCCCCAACGCCATCCGGTCATCCCGGGAAACCTCCTCGGGCTGGTCGCGGATCGCCTCGAGCAGGGAGGAAGCCTCCGGGCTCTCGTCGACGATCTCGCGGATGATGGCCTCCTCGACGTAGCGGCCCCTGACCAGGTACTGGGCGAAGCCCTCCAGTTCCTCGAGAGCGGAGGCGAACTCGTCCTCGTGTTCGGCAAGCAGTTCGTTGACCACCGCGTCGCGGTCGGACACGACGGCACCGAACCGCAGCGGCAGCACCGGCGCGACGTGCGAGGTGCCGTCGAGGATGCGGGCGTGAGCCTGCAGGTCCGCGGGGGTGCCCAGTCGTTGGTCCGGGTCGATCTCGCTGACCAAGGCCGCGATGTCGCCGTGGGTGACGATCTCGATCGGGGCCTCGTGGATGCCGGTGGCGTCCGCTTCGGGTTGCACGTCGGCCGGCACGATGCCGTACACGTAGATCACGGCCATCGGAGCACCCTCGTTGTTGTCGTCGGCGTCGGTGTCGGTGTCCTCTGGGGAGGTCATTTGTGCCTCCGTCGGGGTGCCGGTTCGCGTTCGCTTCCCGATCCGCCGAGCAGCTCACCAAGCGTCTCCCCCACGCCCTCGAGGACACCCTTGGTCTTGGACTTCGTGCTGCCGCTGCCCTTCACATCGGAAACGAGATCGGACAGACCCTTCGGTTCACTGCCGATCGCGAGCCGGTTCGCCGCCTCCGCGAACCGCAGGTAGGTGTCGACGCTGGCAACGACGATGCGGGCGTCGATCGTCAGCAGTTCGATGCCGACCAGCGAGACCCGCACGTACGCATCGATCACCAGGCCCTTGTCC
>NZ_JBFUGT010000377.1:0-5568 GCF_056402775.1 Rhodococcus sp. P3_B8 | reverse complement strand
CCGCAAGGGGCCGCTGCGCACCATCGGTGACGTCGAGGAGGCCACCTCGGCGTGGGTGCACTGGTACAACACCGGCCGGCTCATGCATCGTCTCGGGCGGATCCCACCGGCCGAGTACGAAGCCAAGTACTACGCTGAACACCGTGCCGATCAACCGGTCGCACACAAATGACAGTGTGTGCATGAGACCCGGGATGGTTCACTGAGCGTCACCAGCGGCATTTCCCCGCTCCCGGGTATGCCCGTTCCCTCGCCACATGCGGAGGACGAGCAGCTCGCCCTGATCGGGCAGCCACAACCGGTGCGCGTACCTGCCCGGCTGTGGCGGTCGTGGCTCGCAGAGCCGACGATCGTCGCTCGGTTCCAGGCCAAGTGTTATCAGCGTGCCGGGAACCTATGCACACCATGGTTGGCCGGGGTCTCCTCAACCGGCCACGGGTCCTTCCGGGCAGCGAGCCTGCCCGGCACGTCTCGGCGTGGCACCGTGCCCGCGCACCTGTTCGCCTACCAACTCGAGTACGGAGTGATCCCGAGACTGGGGTGGTCCGGCGCCGACGACGCGGTCCTGTGCCATCAGTGCGATTTCGCCGGTTGCGTCAACCCACACCACATGCGCCTGGGCACCAACGCCGTCAACCGCACCGAGTACTACCTGCGCCGCCGAAACCTCGCCAGTCCACTCGCCGACATCCGCGGTCCCGCCGGGCGCACCCGCGCCATCGCCGCCGCCGTCCGCGCCGGCCTCGCGAACGGCGACGAACCCGACCGCATCGAGTTACGGATCCGCCGCGCCGAAGCCGCCGGCCTGCCACTCACTCTCTGGTGATTGACGGTGCGTCGCATAGCCCCCAGGTGCACGCACACGGCTAATGCGCAGAGGGTGTTCGGGGCTCGATGCCCCGAACACCCTCCATCCCCTCCCGGACACGTCCCCGGAAATCCGACTTCCGGGGACGCGCCGTTTCACGACTAGGAGATGTCGACGTCCTCCGGCCGCAGCTCGCCGCTGATCACATTCTCCACATTCGCGAGGGTGTGCCCGTTGGCGGTGAGCATCCCGAGGTACTCACTCACGTACTGCGGCCGCGACCGCCATGCGTCCTTCGCCATCCGCGACTCCATCGCCGCGACGGTGAGCGCGAACGTGAGCATCCAGGCGCGGGACTCGCTGGCCGCTGTCGCTGCGGCCGCGATCTTCTTCTTCGCGTCGTACGTCGTCCAGGTCTTGTCACCCATCAACTCCGGCAGCAGATCGGACGAGTGGTACTCCGACAACTGGTGCGGTGCGAGCGCGACCATCATCGCCGTCCACGTGGCGGCGTTCTTCGGGGGCTTGTTCGCCGACAGCATCTCGCGGATGAACTCGCGCCTCACGTCGGTAGCGGACTCGGCCAACTTGTTCAGCTCCCGTACCCGGCGACGTTGCACCCGCTTGGCCTCCTCAGCCGCCAGGAGTGCGGCCTCGCGCGCTTCCTCGTCCTCCGGCAGCGGGTTGGTCGGGTTGAACCCGGCGAGTTGGATCGCCCGGTTGAACTGGTAGCGGCCACCGTTGACCGGAACCAGACCGGCCTTCTCGGCACGCAGCACGTCGAGGAAGTAGAACTGCGGCACGTACACGTCGCGTTCCTCGACCGAGTTCGCGTGCCGCAGCCCTTCCTCCGGTTCGACGTCCGGATCGTCGAAGGTGTCCCAGTCGATGTCACCCTCTTCGACCGGCTCTCCGGACTCGACTTCGACGTACATCGTCTCGGTGCGCACCCACACGCCCCACAGGTCCGGCCGCTGCCGCACCTGCTCCTCGGTAACGTGCGCGCGCGGGTCCACCTCGGCGTCCTCGGCGGTGGCGATGTACCGCCAGTGGATCTTCGAGTCGTCACCAAAGCCGGGATCGCCGTCGAGCACGGTGAACCCGGCCTCGGCGTACGGGGCGGTGCGTTCCGCGCGGGTCGCTTTCTCCTTCCGATCCGCCCGTAACCTGCGGGCCTCGTAGTCGAACGAGTGGCGCTGGCACTGCGCCAATGCCTCCACGGCCTCGGTGTCACCGTTCGCCTCAAATTCCGCCACGATCGCGGCCTGTTCGATCGTCAGGCCGTGTTCCTCGAGGCTCGCCCGCGCCGCTTCGCGGCGACCGACTGCACCGAGCAGCTTGACCGCCTTCCGCTTCACACTCAGCTCCTTCGAGACCCGGTCCACCGGCACCCCGAGGTCGAGCATCTCGGCAACCCCGGCGGCGTTCTGCGCGGTCGTCAGACCGGTGCGGTGATTGTTCGAGTTCATCTGCTCGCTGATCCGGGCGATTGCACGCTCGATCTCATCGGTCGTGTCCTGCGAGCGCACCAGCACGGGGATGGTGTCGCGGTCGGTGGCACGCGCAGCTAACGTTCGCCGCTGTCCGTCGATGACCACCAGGACACCGTCCTCGCGGCGGTTCGCGGTGATCGGGTGCAGCACACCGTGCTCGCGCACCGACGCCACGAACTCCGGCGTCGCCTCGAGGTCCACCTGGTCGCGCACGTTCTTGCCGACATCGAGGGTGTGCGGGTCGACCTCGATCAGCTCAACGCCCACCAGTTGCTGTGTTGCGGTCATGATGTCCTTCTCCTGTACTGTCTCGAGCGAGAACACCGGGCAGATAGTTGCTGCCCGGTGTTCTCTTGTTTCCGGGTGGTTCCTCGTCAGCGGGAGGCTGGGGTGTCGGCGGAGCCGTCCGCCTGCCGTGCCATCTGCCACCCGGCGGCGAAGCCGTCGTTGAAGGTGTCGAGTTCGGCGGCCACGTAACCGAACTCGATTCCTGCACGTTCGGCGAGCACGAGCAGCGGCTCGTCGTCGCTCTCACCGCACGACGCGAGCACACCGGCGCTGAATCCCTGCTCGCGGATGATGCGGACCGTGTCCTCAGTCATCTCGATCTCCTGGGTTGTCAGCGGAAGGTGATGGATTCGCGCGTCGGGTACACCCGGACGAATCCGGCGGCGGCGACGGCGTATGCGACCTCGCCGTAGAACAGGACGTCGCCCTTGCTCAGCGATCGGTGCCGCTCGGCCCGGTACCGGCGGACCACTTCGAGTCCGACAAGCTGGGGGCCGGGTTCGTTGAACGCCTCGAAGACCTCCTCGAGGTTCACCTCGAGGTCGCGGCGCGGATCCATCTCGAACCGGGCCACCTCGCGTAGTGGGTCGCCGTCGGTGTAGCCGATGAGCATCGCGTCCCGTTCCTCGTTGTGCAGCACCCGCATCGGCACACTCGACGCTCCCGGTGTCACGTTCATCTGAGGTTCCCTTCGGTGGTGATGGGACCGCGCCTTGCGGTCCCGGTCGTGTGTGCGGTGTCCGTCGTGTCGGTGGGAACCGGGCAGATAGTTGCTGCCCGGTTCCCACCGACGTTTCGGATCGGAGTGCTTACGCCGCCTGGGCGGGGCGAGCGCTGCGGCTGGCGATCAGTGCCTCCGCGACCGGCCCGAGGATCGGCTCCGGGTTTTCGTCCCATCCGGCGACCAAAACGGCGCGACCGCGAATCGGTCGGTCGGTGACCGGGCCGTATCGGTGAACGATCGCGGTGGCCAGCGAGTTGACCGGGACGGCGGGGACATGCTGGTGGTTCGCCCCCACGAGCAGGCTCGCCGTGCCCTGGTGCGGGCCGCGTCCGAGGACGAACCCGGTCGTGCCGACGTCACCGACGGCGTCGAGGGCCGCGCCGATACCGGCCGGGATGCGCAGGCTCGCCCACAACGGGTCTACCGGGAGGTCCTGGGCGGTCATGGTGCCGTCGATCTCGATGACGACGGCGGGAAAGGTGGTGCGCATGGTGTCTCCTTCTGAAGGTTGGATGTGGTCAGAGGCCGAAGTCGGCCGGGACGAGCCGGATCTCGGCCGCTTGGATGTACGGGTCGTCGGGGAGAAGGCCGAAGACCATGCCCACCAGTTCGGCGCGCATGTCCGTGCCCAGGTCGTCGTAGGCGGGGTCCTCCTCGACTCGCAGGTCGGCGTAGATCGCGCGCGCGACGGCGATGGGGTCGATGACCGTGTCGAGGACGATGGTGGTGCTCATATGAACCTCCGATGCTCTGCCGGACCACTCCTGGCCCCGCGTTCTTTTTGCCCTGCTGGCAAAGGAGAGTCGGATCGGCGGTATCAGGACGGGGTGCAACCCCTGGGCCGAGAAGTTTCTCTGCGAGCGAAGCGAGTGCGGGTTGAGAAAGTTCTCGGAGCTGCGCCGGCGCTTGCGCCGCCAGGGGTTGTTCACCGGCCGCCGTCGATCAGGATCGGAAGGCCAGCAGGTCAAAAGAACGACGCTCTTCCACAGAGCGAAGCGCAGCGGAGCATCCGCTTGGGGGACACCGAAGGTGGCCTCGCCCGGGCCGAAGGACCGCGGTCATCGCGACGCGCCATCACGCGGTCGGGGGACTCTCACTGGTAGCCGTGGCCGCCGGTTGACCGGCGAGGTTTGAATGACCGGTGTTTCTATGCGCATTCTCGCCCAGCACCCACGAAGGCACGGAAAGATGTCTCTCGTGCCGAAGCAGGACCGTGAATGCTTTCCTCTCCGTGTCTGGGTCGCTGTTGGGACTCTCGTTACGACGGCTGTTGGAATGGCGGTGCTACTCGTCTTCGCCCGACTACAGGCCGGAAAATGGATCTGGACCGATGGCTTATTCCTCAACGGAACTCAATGGTTCGATGCTTCCCGGACCACCCTTACATTGATAGGCATCATTGGTCTCGGCGGCGCAGCCTTTATCGCCTATCGCAAGCAGCGTTCAACCGAGGCAACCCATGTGCTTGAGGAGACCGGGGCGCTACGCAGCCGGTACACACTCTGTGCTGAGCAGCTAGGAAATGACGCACCCGCTGTTCGACTGGCCGGGGTCTATGCCCTCGGATCCCTTACAGACGATTGGTGCAGATTCCGCGACTGGGGCGAACAGATGGTGTGTATCGACCTTCTCTGCGCCTATCTCCGCATGCCTAGGTCGTCTCCCTCTTCAACTCTTGAATCCACCCAATGCTCCACCGCCGCGGTCGATTCGCATGAGATCGAAGTCCGAACGGCGATATGTGGCGTCATACTCGAACACACGCACCTTCGCGCAGCTACTGCCCTGAGATGGTGGCACCATCATTTGAACCTGCGCGGGGCCAACTTAGAAAGTGCCAACTGGCCTTCCGTGGTGATGAAGGGTGCCGTGCTGACCCGTGCCAATCTCACCGAGGGAAATTTGGCGCACGCGGATCTGACAGGCATAGAGATGGCTGGCGTCAACCTAACCAATGCATTCCTGGTCCGCGCAAACCTGACCCAGGCCTATATGGCTGGTGAATCGTCCCGGGTTTGATGCGCACCTTCTTTCTTGGGAAGGTAATCCTTATGCCGAATGTCTATCCAGCCGAGGTGCGAGAGAAGGCCGTGCGCCTGGTCCTCGAGCACCGTGGTGACTACGCCTCGGAATACGAGGCGATCCGCACAATCGCCGAACGGATGTCACTGAAGACGGAGACCGTACGGGTGTGGGTCCGCAAGGCCGAAGCGGCGGGCGATGGCACCCATGCCGCGTCGGCGTCCGGGCGTCCG
>NZ_JBFUGT010000376.1:0-5574 GCF_056402775.1 Rhodococcus sp. P3_B8 | reverse complement strand
GGTCCACTGCGTACGGGTTCGGGTGTGGTCGCGCGTGGTCGTTGTCATTGACGTCGCTTCCCAGTCGGTTGCTTTATTTTTCGAGTAGGCGAAACGCGTTCGCGAGCCCGGACGCGAGGATCTCATTGGACAGCGTCGGGTCCGACACCGCCCGCGACAGTTGCAGGGCGCCGATCAGGCTCGACATCAGGCCGATCGCTATCGTCCGCGCCGCGGCTGTGTCATCGATGTGGGTACGACTGGCGACGATGGTGATCATCGCCTCGAGACCATCCGTGAACGATTCCTGCACAATCGGTTTCGACCGACTGATCTCGCTGAGCAGGGCAGCGGAGGGACATCCGTCCTCTCGTTGGTCACGGTGACTCGCCGACAGATAGCCCTCGATGTAGGACTGCAACGAGTGACCGTCGTCGGGTAGCGCCCGCAGAGCATCCAGCTGCTTCGTCAGCTGATCGGCCAAGACCACCGCGACGAGTTCGTCCTTCGACGCGAAGTGCGCGTAGAACGCGCCGTTGGTCAGCCCGGCGTCGGACATCAACGCACTCACGCCGGCCCCGTCGATCCCATCGTTCTTCAGACGTCGACCCGCCGCCTCCACCACCCGAGCGCGCGTCTGCGCCTTGTGCTCGCTGCCGTATCTCGCCATGTCGATGATCCTCCGTACTGCCGCGTCCTTGCCCTACCGAAGTCTATCCGATAACCTTACGACCATAATAGTATGAGCGTAATTCAATCGGGCTCTCATAGGCCAGGCTCACTTCCTTCGGATAGAGGACAGACATGGCAACCAACCACGGCGCACCAGCCGACACCCGCACCTGGACCACGGTGCCGACCAAATCCGTCCTCGCCGGCGGCGTGAACTTCGCTTACCGTGAGCTCGGCCCCACGGGAGGCGTGCCCGTGGTGTTCCTGCACCACTTCGCCGCCGTTCTGGACGACTGGGACCCCCGCATCATCGACGGCATCGCCGCTCACCACCACGTCATCACGTTCGACAACCGCGGCGTCGGCGCGACCGACTCGAAGGTCCCCGCCAACCTCGAGCAGATGGGACGTGATGCGGCCACGTTCATACGAGCACTCGGTCACGACAGCGTCGACCTACTCGGCTTCTCCCTCGGCGGTGGGGTAGCCCAGATGGTCGCCCTGCAGAATCCGACACTGGTTCGGCGAATGGTATTGGCAGGCACCGGCCCACGGGGCGGCGGCGGAATCGACCAAATGCGCAGGATCGTCGGACGCGCCTACCTCAAAGCCGCCCTTGCCCGCAAAGATGCCCGACACTTCCTGTTCTTTCCACGCACGACCGAAGGCAAACGCTCCGCCGACGCCTATTTCGCCCGGCTCGCCGAACGTGCCATCGACCGAGACACACGCATTTCGATGCAGGCCCGCCTCGCGCAATTGAAAGCAATCATGGGCGGCGGGAAAGCAGCACCCGACGACCTGTCACAGATCACCGCGCCAGCGTTCGTCGCGAACGGCGACAACGACCTCATGGTCGCCAGTGAGCACTCCGCCGACCTCGCGCGGCGTCTTCCCAATTCGCAGTTGACCATCTACCCGAGCTCGGGACACGGCGGCATATTCCAATACCACCGCGAATTCGTCCCGGAAGTGCTCGCATTCCTCGGCGAGGAGCCGCACACCGCCGCCGCGTCCTCCGCGACCCACACTGGCGATCAGTCGTGAAAGCCTTCGCCTTCGCTGCGTACAAGCGGCCTCTGCAGGAAACGACCGTGCCGGAACCGATCGTGGGCGACCATGACGTACTCGTCGAAATTCAGGCAGCCGGCCTCAACCAGCTCGACGAGAAGATCCGCATCGGCGAGTTCAAACAACTGCTCCACTATCCGACGCCGTTGACTCTCGGACACGATCTGGCCGGTACCGTCATCGGAGTCGGCGCCCGCGTTCGACAGTTCTCCGTCGGCGACGAGGTCTACGCGCGCCCCCGCGACGGCCGAATCGGCACCTTCGCCGAACGCATCGCCGTCCACGAGGACGACCTGGCGCTACGACCGACGTCGATCAGCGTGGTCGACGCCGCCTCACTCCCCCTCGTCGCGCTCACCGCCTGGCAAGCTCTCGTCGACAGAGCGAATGTGCAACCCGGGCAGAAAGTTCTGATCCACGCCGGTGCGGGCGGAGTCGGATCGATCGCGATCCAGCTCGCCAAGCATCTCGGGGCGAGCGTCGCCACCACTGCCAGCGGTCGAAACACCGACTTCGTCCGAGAGCTCGGCGCGGACGTCGTCGTCGACTACCGCACCGAAGATTTTGCAGACGTTCTCGACGGGTACGACGTGGTCGTCGACAGCCTGGGTGGGGACAACCTCGAAAGATCACTGCGCGTGCTCCGGCCGGGCGGCAAGGCAATCGGTATCGCCGGCCCACCCGACCCCACGTTCGCCCGCACCGCCGGCGTCAATCCGATCGTTCGTCTCGCGATCACCGCCCTGAGCCGCAAAATACGCAGACAAGCCGCGAAAGCGGGCGTGAGCTACGAATTCCTTTTCATGCGTGCCAGCGGTGAGCAACTACGCCGCATTACCGAACTCGTCGACCACGGCGCGATCCGTCCGATCGTCGGACGAACGTACCCCTTCCACGAGACACCGGAAGCACTCACGGCCCTCGCCTCGGGTGGCATCCGCGGCAAAGCCGTCATCACCCTGCCCACCGCCTGAACCCAGCGAATCGCCGGAGACCACCCCCATGAGCACCCAGAGCAATCGCGCCACCTACGCATCAGCCCCGACAAAGACCATCACCGCAGGCGGGAACACCTACGCCTACCGCGAATTGGGACCGAAAGACGGTATCCCCGTCGTCTTTTTCGTCCACCTGTCCGCCAACCTCGACAACTGGGACCCCCGGATCGTCGACGCGATCGCACGGGACCGCCACGTCGTCACCTTCGACAACGTCGGTGTCGGCGCGTCCACAGGGAAGGTGCCGGACACCATCGAGGCGATGGCCGCCGACGCCTACACCTTCATCACCGCGCTCGGCTTCGACACAGTCGACCTGTTCACCTTCTCGATGGGCGGTTTCATCGCCCAAGATCTGATCCTCGAGCACCCGCACCTGGTCCGCAAGCTCATCCTCACCGGAACAGGACCACGCGGAGGCAAGGACATCGACAAGGTCTCCCGAACGACCTACGTCGACATTCTGCGCGCAACGCTCGTGCGGGCCGACCCCAAAGAGTTCCTGTTCTTCAACCGCAACCCAGCCGGCAAGACCGCTGCGAAGGCATTCATCGGGCGACTCCACGAACGCAGCACCGACCGCGACACCGCCGTCGGAATATCCGTTTTGCGAACACAACTCGCCGCCATCGAAAAGTACGGGCGCTCCGCCCCGTCGGACCTGTCCCGCATCACCGCCGACACCCTCATCGCCAACGGCGACCACGACCGCATGGTCCCTACCCCACTGTCCGAAGATCTACGACGCCGCATCCCCGGCTCCGAACTGATCATCTACCCAGACTCCGGCCACGGAGGAGTCTTCCAATACCACGACAAGTTCGCTCCCGTCGCCGTCGAGTTCCTCGGTCTCTGAACACCTCTCGGTATACACGCCCTTTTGGATCGGAGAACACCGCATGCCCTCAGTACTCGTCACAGGAGCCGGCCGAGGCATCGGTCTGGCCATCTGCCACCGCATGAGCGAAGCCGGGTGGACCGTCTACGCAACCGCCCGCTCGGAGTCGGCGCTCGCCCGCCTCGACCAGCTGCATCACGTCCACGCGGTCCCGCTCGACATCACCGATCGAACGGCGATCGCGGCACTACCACGACGCCTTCCAGCACGGCTGGACGCCGTGGTCAACAATGCCGGCATCATCGTCAGCGGACCGGTCGAAGGCCTGCCGATCGAGGACCTCTCGCGTCAACTCGACGTCAACGTAGTCTCGCAGATCGCCGTCACCCAAGCCGTCCTGCCGGCGATCCGAGCAGCACACGGCCGCATCGTGTTCATGTCCTCGGTCAGCGGCCTGATCACCACCCCGGGCACCGGCGCGTACAGCGCATCGAAATACGCGATCGAATCCCTCGGTGACGCACTGAGAATCGAACTGCGTCCGTGGAAGATCCCCGTCTCACTGATCGAACCCGGACCCATCCGTACCGACATGTGGGAGGGAATGCTCGACGACCACGACGCCATGACCGCACGGCTGAGCCAAGAAAACAGAGAACTCTACGCAGCGCACCTCGCCGGCAGCCGCAAGCTCCTGGGGCGAATGCAAAAGATTGCAGCTCCGCCGAAACGCGTCACCACGGCAGTCCACCACGCTCTGACCTCGCCGCAGTGACGACGTGACCTCATCTCGGACAGATCGGGTGGGCGAGAAGTCCTACCACTCCCACACGGTGATCCTGGCCATGGGTTCGGCGGCTCGCTATCTCGACGTCCCCGGTGAGCAGCGACTGATCGGGCGGGGAGTGAGCACCTGCGCGACCTGCGACGGCTTCTTCTTCCGAGAGCACGACATCGCGGTGGTCGGTGGTGGCGACTCGGCGATGGAAGAGGCAATGTTCCTTACGCGGTTTGCACGGTCCGTTACGATCATTCACCGCCGCCAAACCTTTCGCGCCTCGAAGATCATGCTCGAGCGCGCACGCGCGATTCCGAAGATCCACTTCGAGACCGAAGTCGAGGTGGCTGAGGTGCTCGGCGACAGGACAGTGTCCGGACTTCGCCTCCGCGACGTCCACAGGGGCACCACACGCGACCTCGCGGTGACGGCCGTCTTCGTGGCCATCGGTCACGACCCGAGAAACGAGCTGGTGAAGGGCGTCGTCGACCTGACCCCCACGGGCTACGTCGAGGTGTCCCACCCCGGAACTCACACATCGGTGGACGGCGTGTTCGCCGTCGGCGACCTCGTGGACGACCATTACCGCCAGGCCGTCACGGCAGCGGGGACAGGGTGCCGCGCCGCGATCGACGTGGAGCGCTGGCTGGGCTGACCACGCCGGTTCAATGTAGCGCAGGAACGTTGGCGATCACTTCCATTGACAAGTCCAAGCTCGAGGCCATCCATTTGCCAGCACCCGTTGGGGGCGGCGTACTCGAAACTGCGGCGTGAACGGGGCTTCTTGCGTGGCTGAGGAACGATCTGGCCACACTCCCGTAGTACCCGGTACCCGGTACCCGGTACACCGTCGAGCGCGACGGGGTCGGGTCGAGTCCCTGGGCTTCGAGGCGCCACACGATCGAGATCGGGCCGTTGTCGAAGCCCTCGTCGTCGAGTTCCTTGCGGGCACGCACGATCGCCTCACGCACCTCGGGTCCGGTACCGGTCGGGCTGTGGTGTGGCCGGGTCGAGCGGGTGGTGAACGCTGCGGCGCCCTCGGTGCGGAACCTGCCCACCAGGACGTAGAAGGTATTGCGGGAGATGCCCTGCTCTCGGCACAGGCGGGACACGTTCACCCGTGCCCCGCCTGCGACCGCCGAGACCGCGGCCACGATGTCCGGATTCATCGAAAACCCTTTTCCACCCATGCCCGATTGTCACGGGCACGGGTCGTCAGTGTCCTCGATGTCCTGAGA